>NZ_JBTUOC010000004.1:0-184911 GCF_058345725.1 Simiduia sp.
ACCGCCGATAGGCGCCCCGAAGGGGGCGAGGCCAGGACGGCCGAGCGTTAACGGGTCGGAGACCCCGGTGTTTGTTTCACTTACTAGCGACAAAAAATTCGGTGTGTAGCGCAGCCTGGTAGCGCACTTCGTTCGGGACGAAGGGGTCGGAGGTTCAAATCCTCTCACACCGACCACCCCCCCTATAAGTACTCCAATTTTTAATCTTTCAGCCAAATCAATCACAACACCCAATCGGTGTGCGCGGGTGAGAAATTCCGTCAGCTTCAACTCATCGTCTGAACACTATAATCACCCAACCTATTTGGCAAAATAATCAGCCAAACTAATCCGTCTCACCAATCACGCCAGCCAAGGAAGAACACCAAAACCACCTCAAAAAAGTCGCGAAACTCCCAGCAACAAACGAGGCGCCACTACAGATAATAACCCTGCAATTTTACGGGACTTTTGAATTAAGCATCGGCAAAACTTTACGGTTTCAATAAAAAATAACGCCGAACAAAATTCGCACGCTCACTATTCATCTTCTATGCTGTGTCGGCTCCAATCAAAATATTTCGCGCATTAATTTTATCATTGCGTTTTTTGCACTGCGCCGTATCGGCGCCCTTAGTTGACCGCGCTCGCAATTAGCCACACTCAAGCATGACACCCTAGGGCGCAATGTCGTCAATTTATAGTATTAAAGTCGCAGGTGTAGTTGATGGGACAGGCTCACTAAATCGCATGACCACTCGTTGCTGCACCTGACCACAATCCGTTCAGGCATAGGGAGATCAGCATGACACTACATATTCATCCATCTGTAGGCGTAGGCCGTTTAGGTAATAGCGTACAACAATTCTGCCTGGCACCCGACCTCGTCGGCGGCTTGCCTTACGAGGCAGATCAATACGGCAATAAACTCGGCCCAATAAAAACCTTTAAAGATTCGGCGAGCCAAGTCCGCAGACAAGGGCAAGTCTTTAAAGTTTATGATGATAGTGGCGCAGAAATTACCCTCAAGTCACCTAACATTGCATCAATGACGTGGACAGTTCACATCGCAAACAAAAAAGCCGCTTGGTACCAATACAGCGAACTCTATGGTAATTTGCTTTACGGGGAGAAAAACAGCTATAAAAACCGAAACGTTCCCTTTCGCAATGCCAAGAAAACCGATGAAAAAGAACGCCAAACGTTAATCATCGATCCGGGTCCACGCACGCTCACAGGCGCGCGGCAAAGCATTGACTTCGATCAAGCCTCTGTCCCCGAAGGCTACCCTGCGCAATTTCCACCTAAAGAGGTCAAGCACGGCACGCCCATTACTACGTTAGGGCAGCTAAATACCGACGACGACGGCCGCCTAGTTGTGGTGGGCGCCTACGGTCATGCCGGTGGCAATGAACCGCTCACCAGCTACGGCGGCTCAGATACCTGGCACGACGATATTGCCGACGGCCCGGTGTATTGCGAGATTACTTTTAAAGACGGCACGCCCAAAGCTACGCTACAGGCGTGGGTTGTTATCGGCTCTCCCGATTTTGCACCCGAAATTGTCAATATCTCTACCTTGAGCGATACCATGTTCGATGTGGGCGTGCGCTATTTCAACCTGGTACCCGAGCTGTATGCCAATGGCGCCTATCAAAGCAGCTTTATCGCCAATTACGAGCGCGATATTGAGCCGATAATCAAACGCTTTGGCGCCTACCAGTGGGTTTCAAATGTGCAATCAATGATGGCCTTTACCGCCAACGATTTTGACTTCAAGGACAACAGCGCAAAAAATCAAGCGAATCGCGAAGCCTACTTCGCCTACTTTCGACAACCTGACGACAAAAGTAATCCCTCGCCTGATCAGCCTCAGCAACAGTTATTTGCCGAACAAACGGGCAACCTGTTTCCGATGATGCCGCTAAATTCTGGCAGCAACTCCGTCAGCAATGAAAATATTGTGAAGTTCCTGGCGTTAAACGAAACTCAATATTTTCTGCTAAGCCAATGGGCGTGCGGTAAATTTGAAAGCGGTAGCCAAGGCGCACCCTATCCTGTTTCAACGCTCGATCAAGCCAGCGTAGGCAATTGCGTTGGCCTACCCATGTGCCCAGGCATTGAAGTGACCTGGAGCATGCAAAATCCCAAAGTTTACGCACAACCCTATGTCATATCCGATCAAAAAGGCATAGGTGGCTACAACACTAGGGGCCTCACGCCTTCGCGCGACGAGTGTGAAGGCGGCGGCTGTGAACCGGGCGATCTCACGAAACGCATGGCGTGTCCGTGGCAAGCCGATTTCTTCCAGTGCACCATTCAGCCCGTAAACTTCACCAACCCAGCAGTCAATAAAACCACTGACAGCCAGGGCAATACCGCACCGCTGCCACCCACCTACTACTCCTACTGGTGGCCACCACAGAGCCCTTGGGATGTATTGACCGGCGAACTAAGCGCACAAGGCCAGGCCGCCAGCCACCTACCGGCTGGACAGCAAATGAATTACGCGCGCGGCATCAATTCATTTGTACAAATGGTGGAACATTGGTCTTCGCTGGCCTTTATCAGAAACTTGAATGCGGGCAATAGTGGTTATCCCTACTTCACGGAAACCGAGCGCACTAACGAGCTGTTTAGTTTTCAAGAGGTTGGCATTGGCACCATTACCGGCAATGACAGCGACAACGAAACCACCATTCCCGTGTTTTACGTAGAAAGTCAGAAACACGTTATAAAAGCCAAAAGCGATAAGGCAAAATTGCTGGTTGCCGAACTGGAGCGACGCGCCTTTAAGCCCATTGAGGTGGCCACCGGCGGGCTCGGCTCTCCGCGTTCAGGGGTTCGCTGGCGCCGATGAACAATAACCGGGTGCATTGTGAAGCAGACGCTGTAGTCATTGGTGCAGGTCCGGCAGGTGCGGCCTGCGCCATCAGTTTACTCAAACAGGGAGTACAAGGTGTCATCTTGATTGAGCGCGGCGACCTGCAACACAGGCGTATTGGCGAGCAGGTATCTCCCGCCTTTTTGGCATTTCTACGCTACCTCGACATCCCGCAGGAGGCCTTTGGAGAAACCGATTACTGCCCCTGCTATCACGCCGAGTCTTACTGGGGTAGCCATCGCGCGTCCGCGCGCAACGCCGTGTTCACTACCGAGCACGCAATGTATCAGATAGATCGCGAGCGCTTGGAATTGGCTTTAATCAAGCAGGTTGCCGACCTGGGTGGCCGAGTATTTCCCCGCACCGCTATCGGCGATATTCAACAACTTGCAGACGGCGGTTGGACCCTGCAAGCCAAGCACGCCGACGGCAAGTCACTCAGCTTGCGAACCCATTACTTGGTCGACGCTGCGGGCCGCTGCTCGAGTATTGCACGCAAACTAAACGTTGAATCCAAGCAATGGGACCATCTTGCCGGCGTTGGCTGCTTTGTGGAGGCCGATCCAACCAATTGCGGTAGCGATCAGTTAATCGAAGCGGTAGAGCAAGGTTGGTGGTACAGCGCGCCCCTGCCCCACCAACAGCGCGCGGTGGTATTTTTTACCGACGCCGATCTAGTGGCCAAGCAACAGTTACACAAACCCGAGCCCTGGCTAGCCCTGTTGAATGCCAGCCAACACATGAAGAAGCAGCTGTCACATTCCCGCATACAATCGCGCAAACCCTGGGTAAAGCGCGCCCACTCCCAATTGCAGGGGACAACGCTTCCCACCGGTTATTTGGCGGTGGGCGATGCCGCCTGTAGTTTTGATCCTATCTCGTCAATGGGCATTGGATTTGCGTTGGCCTCCGGTTGCCAAGCGGCCACGGCCATTACCGCAAGTCAGTACAACCACAACGAACAACCACTGCAAACCTATGCCGCGGACATTCAGCGCAATTTTTCTGACTATCTGGAAAATCGCCAAAAAATCTACCAACAAGAGCAGCGTTGGCCCACAGCAGAGTTCTGGCGCCGCCGCGCACCCCAAAATCTACCGATATAAAGGTTCTGCCTAGCGGTATACCGGCCATTAAACACAAAGCGCGAACTGCGCCAGCAACGAGGAAAAAATAATGAAAGACATTGATGTCATTATCATTGGTGCAGGCATTGTGGGTAGCGCCACTGCATTGCGCCTGCTGGAAGAAGGTTTGCGGGTGGCCTGTATTGCGCCGCTGGCGGCACAGGGCGGCGCCACGCAGGCAGCCGGCGCCATGATCGACGCCTTCGGCGAGTGCGAGCTGGCCAACACCGAAAAAGAACAAACTCTGTTGGCCCTGCGCTTAAAAGGATTGAATGCCTACCCCAATTGGTTGGAATTTTTGTACAGCCGGGGCGCTGAGCCCGTGCTGCAACACCCGGGTATCTATCTAATTGGCAATGCTGGGGGCGATCACGATATTGCCCGACTGGCGTTGATTCGGGATTTAATGCGTAAACACAATGAACCCTTTGCTGATCACGACCCCGTCCAAGTACCTGGCCTGCAGCCCCACGTCAGCATGGGCGCGCACAGTGCGCTATTTCTAGAACGCGCCTTTTCTGTGGATGTGCTCAGCCTCACCAGCGCCGTCGATACAGCCCTTAATAGCTACGCCAATTACCAGCGCATGCCGGTCAAAGCCCTGCGCGTAGAAAGCGCAGATAGCGGCTGGCAGGTGCTGTGTGAAAACGATCAACAGGTGGCAGCCCCGCATCTCGTAATAGCGGCGGGCGCTCATTCGTCGCGGCTGCTATCCGAGCCGCTTATGCAGGAGTTCTCCCTACCCGAAACCTATTACGGCCGCGGTGTCAGCTTACTAGTAGACGGCGGACCTTCGCTGCCACACACGCTGCGCACCACAAACCGAGCCTTGGCCTGCGGCATACACCTGGTGCCCCGGCGCAATGGCCAGCTGTATTTAGGAGCCTCCAATTTATTTGGCATGGACCCCAGCCTGCCCACAGGACCCACTGTGGGTGAACTGCACGCGCTGCTCGCCACCCTGTGCGAGCAACTCAACACCGGCCTGCGCAATGTCACTGTTAAGCAGGTACAGTGGGGCCTGCGCCCGGTCACGGCCACCGGCCTGCCGCACCTCGGCCCTAGTCTGGCACCTGGATTGCACTTTGCTACGGGCACCCATAGGTGCGGTATTACTATGGCTCCCTTCATCGGCGACGAGGTACTGGCCGGCATTACGGGTAAAGCCACGGCATCTCTCGCCTCAACTGCCGCCGCGCACGCCACACAGCCCAAAGACATAGCCCTGGGCATTCGATCTCTGCTGGCAGCAACCCTCTACCCGGACGGCAAAATGCCCTACAACCGCGGCGAGGAACTGGAAGTTTTTATGACCGAACTGTTTAAAATGGCCTTCGATCACAATGGCGACGATCAGCTGAAACACACACTGCAAGCGCTCTACAACAATATCGAGCTGGATGAACAGAGCATGATGCGTGTATTTCAGGAAGTGCTCAAAGCCAAACTGCCGGCGCGGGGGCCCCACATCGCTTGAAAACGCCTCTGTGAAAGGCACCGCCATAGTTCGCCGTAACGGTATTTATCAGGCCACCGGGCCTCATGGGCCCGACCTCACCGAGCTGATCAATATTCAACCCGCACTCGCCCAACCACAGCCTCCAAACCGGTTAGCTATACTAAATACCTAAAAATGCTTTCTAGGTACTCAATGACAACTATACCGGCAGATACATTACGTCTAAATAACGAAATTGCCCGCCTAAAAGGCGAAGTTAATGCCCTTTTACAGGACAAACAGAAGTATCAGAGCCTGTTTGAACTCTCGGGTGATGCGCTGTCAATCTTGGATTTGGAAACAGGCAAATTCATTGAGTGCAACGAAGCGGCCATCGACATGCATGGAGTGGAAACTGCCGCGAACTTCTTAGAACTCACGCCCGATCAGCTTTCACCGGAGTTTCAACCCTGCGGTGGGGCATCCAAAGACTTGGCCATGGATCGAATTACCAAAACCTTTACCGAAGGCCCCCAAGTATTTGAATGGACACACGCTCGGCTTGACGGCTCCACCTTCCCTTGCCTGGTGTCGCTCAGTGCGATTCCACTCGAACATCGAAAACTAATACTTGCGATTGGGCGCGATATTTCAAAGATTATCGACACTCAACGCCATCTACAACGAGCAAAACAGGAAGCCGAAGCGGCCAATCAAGCAAAAAGTGACTTTCTCTCCAATATGTCGCACGAATTGCGTACCCCGCTCAATGCCGTTATTGGCTTCGCACAGATCTTGAAACGTCGAAAAAATTTAAACCCTGACGAGCTGGAGATGATCAATAACATCTACCAAAGCGGTGAGCATTTGCTGGGATTAATCAACGATGTACTAGATATTTCAAAGATTGAGTCTGGAAAAGTTGCGATTGTTCAAGGCGTCGTCGATATTCGACAGATGAGCAAAGATATTTATCAGATGTTCATTCCGGAAATAGAGAACAGTGCCGTCAACCTATCGATTACCGGCGTAGATTCAGTTCCGAGGTTTCTTACGACAGACCCTAGAAAGCTCAAGCAAATACTCATCAACCTTACATCTAACGCACTAAAGTTTACAGACAGTGGCACTGTGGCACTGCACTTTTCCTACGCAGGGACAACCCTCAAAGTTCAGGTTAAGGACACGGGGAAAGGCATAAAAAATGAGCATCTGGAGCTAATCTTTGAGCCTTTCTCACAAAGTAACGCAGGCATACATGCCAGCCAAGGAACCGGGCTTGGGCTGTCAATCAGCCGAAAATTTTCACAGCTCCTCGGTGGCAATTTAACGGCGCAAAGCACACAGGGACAAGGGAGCATATTTACACTGACAATTCAAGCCGAAAAAGTCAAAAATTATAGCGCACCTGAAGAAACCGCCTACTGGAAACCGATCTCCAACTCTAAGGTTTACAGAATACTGATCGTTGATGACTACGAATTAAATAGTCGCGTCCTCGGTAAATTTTTGTCTGAGATTGGATTTACGGTGACCACGGTTAACAGCGGCTCGCAGGCCATAGAAGCGTCATCCGACTTCAAACCACACTTAATTTTTATGGACTATAAGATGCCAGATCTTGACGGTCATCAAACCGCCGAGAAGATTAAGGAAATGCAACCAAATGTGAAAGTTGTCATGCTTACGGCCAGCATTCTTCATGGGGATACCGATCAGCCCAGCAACACTGACGCCGACATCATTCTCTATAAGCCCTATAAAGAAAGTGAAGTAATCGAAGCGCTAAAGCAGCTACTAAATATTCAGTTTGACCAAACGCAAAGAGAGACCCGTAAAAACGAATCTATCGTCCCCAAAAAAACAGACCATCAGATAAATGGAAGCCAATCGACCTGCTCACTGCTACTAGTAGATGACAATGAATTTAATGTAATGGTGGCCAGCTATGAGCTAAGTGATTTGGGATTTCGTGTGGAAACTGCTCAATCTGCAGAGGAGGCAATGCATAAATTTAAGCGTGATAAATTCACTTTAGTTGTCACCGATTGCGAAATGCCCGATATAGACGGCATGGAATTATGCCGAGCGTTACTCAAAATAAACCCGAAAACCAAGGTATTTGGTTACACCGCTGACAAGGAAAAAAACACCATGCCTTGTCTAGAAGCGGGCATGATTGCCGTTATGTCAAAACCCTTTACTGAAGACGACATACGAAACTTTCTATTGCCGCAACTTACAGCAGGCAACGGGTAAAAGCATCTGATTTCAACTTCACGGCTTGCCAGCGTCCCACATACAATTAAATATGTCGCTAAACCCGCAATCCGATCATCCTCTACCACATCAATCGATCACTTAACACGCAAAGTAATCGCGCACCCATTCATAAACTTTATCAGCTGTTAACGCAGAGAGGGCAATGGTGTTATAACCACCCGCCGGGTCTTTATCGCGCAAGCCAAACTGGTAGCTTGCCACTTGCGGTTTGGCGTCTTGCAGAATAATTAGAATACGCCTATTCGACACCAAACAATCAATGGTCACCACGTCCGCAGCAATGCCGCCGGCCCGCATTTGGCGGTTAATACCAACCACTGGATTAAGGTCGGCAATATCGCGCTGAATCTGCGCATGAGCCTCGGTTAGCACCTCAGATAGCCTGTTGAGTTGGGGCGTTACGGGATACTGAAGATTGGCCATGGGCTGGTGCAGTTCTAAAGCGGCTAGTAGATACGCCCATTATACCTGCCATAGGCGTACAATGGGATCTTAGATACCCCATCGAAATAACCCAGCTCAGCGGTTAAAATAACCCCGCCACGCCCGTGTACCCTCACCTGTATTGCAGCTTGCGATAGTGCGCGCCATTATTTGTCTACACTACCTTAATGACAGCCCCGCCACAATTCAAAGGGCTAACGAATGGACCCGGTGTTATGAAAAGCTCATCAATTACTCCTATTTTGTTGATTGCGCTATCGTCATCGGTAAACTCTATGACCATTGCCTACTCGGGCTATGTGCCAAAAACCTTACACTTCGAAGACGGACGTTTCACCGGCAGCCATGCGCCATTGGTAAACTGCTTCCACAGCCAGGTCGCGAGTAACAAAGACCCCGTTATTGATACGCCATCAGCCAGACAACTACAAATGCTAAAGTCTGGAGGGCTAGACGTCTCCTATGTGCACACCCAAACGCCGGAGCGCGACCAATTTGCCTACGCTTCATTGCCTTTTTTAGAAATAGAAGCGTGGATCTTGACTCGACCCGACAAGGAAGGCACACACATCCGCTCGGTGGCTACCGTACGAGATTCCTATGGGATTAATGAAATCATTAAAATGGGTGCAATGTATGTCAATGCCAACAGCTATGCACAAGCACTCAGTATGCTGGAGTACGGTCGAGTAGACGCCGCGCTGGTCTCTGGCCTCGCTGCCCCCAGCCTAGACACCAAGCTGCTTCGAAAAATGAAAAAGCAAGTGCTGACCAAAACCGCTCTGGTAGTTTATGTCAGCCACAAAGCTCGAAATGCTAAAGACATAGTCAGCCGCTACAGTAAAGCAATTGCCATATGTTTAGATAGGCGTGATGAAGGCCTCAAAGCCCGCACCTATTAACACTAAGTCCAATCGAGTAAAACCCACCTCGGTAAGCGCCCACGTAAATTGCATTTTATATCGAACCGCACCAATCTGGCGTCACACTGCCGTGCATCGCACGGCGATTACACGCCTTGCTCAGCTAACCATTTCTTCAACTGCTGAAGCGGGACGGCGCCCGCAAGACGCCCCACCTCTTTGCCTTTTCTAAACAAAATTAACGTGGGGATAGACCGAATATGCCAGCGCCCGGCAATCTGTTGATTGCGCTCTGTGTCCAATTTAGCCAGCCGAACACCAGGCTCCAGCTCGCGCGCCGCCTGCTCAAAGGTAGGCGCAAACTGTTTACAGGGCCCGCACCAATCCGCCCAACAATCCACCAATACCGGAATATCATTGTGATTCAGTACCGCTGCCACATTGGCCGCGCTTAGATTGATCGGCCTGCCAGTAAACAGTGCCACCTTGCACTTGCCACATTTAGGGCCGTCTTTCAGCCGGTCTGCGGGGATTCGGTTAGTGACATGGCACTTGGGGCAGGTAACGCTACTGGTAGACATGGGACCTCGCGGTTTGAGATAGGTGTACGCGCTCGCTTTACCGGTGGGTATAGGAGCGTACCGCGGAGTTTACCACCGGACGAGGAAATTGTCGGTGGCAAGCCTAGAATGGCCAATAACCTCGCGGGTATGAAACAGCTGTGTTAACAGCAATCTGTTAGCCACTAAGAAGCCGTAACATGGGTTTAAATACCCACGCCCGAAGGGGCGCTAAAGCTGTCGAGTGCAGAGCTGTAGACTGCAAGCGCAGAAACCTTAGTGCGCTTATGGTGAATTGTCTTTTAACGTAATGGGTCTGAATGAAAAAGCAAAAGCCCTAATCGCGAAACTCAGGCAAACACGATTGGGCCCATTTAGCGGCCCAATAACTGACCAGCAACCAATACCGCTCATTAGGCGGGTCGTAGCGATATACCCTTTTCAACGATCTTTGTTTGAGCTAGCCAGAGCGTTGTTTTTATGTCGTACGTAGAATAGTCCCTAGCTTGCTTGGGGAAACTAGCCTCCAACACTAGATTATCGGGCCCTTTTTCCCCTTTATAGGACGGATCTTGCCGCCAGGCACCATGGGCCATTTTGAGATTTTTTAACGTGTAATGTAAAAACCCGTGAACACCCTCTACTTTTACAGACTTGATATTCGGGTCGTCAAAACTCTCTTCCAATAAAATTTTCATTAAAGCATAACTCAGCCCACCACCACCTCTTACCGCCTTTGGGGTTGAAAAAGACTCGAATTTTGCCACAGAACCGGGAAGCTTAAACAACGTCGCAACGGCCTTCCCGCCAGGCACATCTATTTCAACTCCCAGTCTTTTTGGATCATTCCTATTCACTCTGTAAAAATATGCCGGCATTAAACACTCCACTGTTAAATTAGATGTTTACTATCAAGAAGGTGAATACCAATATACCTATTATTGCATTAATATCGAAAAGACGGCATCACGGAATCCACTGAAAAACAACTGTGTTCATCATCAGAATTACTTAGTTTGTTCCGGTAAATACTTCCACCATTTCCCTACATTCCGCCAATAAGTTCCTCTCCAACATTAAAATAGCCTAAAGCACCAGCAGAACCTAAAAGCATTATAAATGAACAGAATTCTACAGCAGTGCAACACTCGCTTTCATACAGAACCAGGCAGTATGTATTGTTTCTATAGTATTCATTACCGTTAATGGTGCCTCAACAAAGTACTCGAATAACAGAGCTTCACCCTTCTATCGATCCACGGGATCTCGCTACTGCCAGCGCCACCAAACCAAGGCACAACAGCATCAAGGTTGAGGATTCGTGAAGCACGGCTGGACTTACTTTTGTTAACATGCCAGAAAACCACAGCGTCTCATTGTTGGTGACGTTGCGAATAAAGGCGCCTTCATACGGGTGGGTTTTGTGCAGGTTGTGAAAGATATCCTCCCCGGCTTCGAGATAGAAATAATCGAAATAGAGGCTCAATTCTATATCTTCGTGAACAAAGGATTTAAATCCGTTTACGTAGAGACCACCGACACCCTCAACAGGCTGCGGGTACATAAGTTCCACACTGCCAAGCCATTCAAAGGTAAAAGGTTCGCTAGCGAAACTGACGCCCACCAAGCGACGTAAGTCATCGTCTACCGTAATCAATGCCATGGCATCGTGCGCGCCGCCGGCGTTGTGAATAGGGCTATTATAGGCATAGTGAATAAGGCCGGCATGTGCAAGCGAGCTGCCGGCCAGACAGCTAAGTACAAAAGTGAAGGCAATGAGGGCTTTCATTGTGAATTCCTTTTCTATCAGCAGCAATGTCGCTATTGCGAAATCACTTTTGGCGAAGTACAAAACTCAAGTTGCATGGGAGACGCAACGCTCAAGTACGTGACCACTTTATTACAGCGACCCGCTGACTGCTATAGGTAAAAATGAGTAATACGTAACAAGCTCAGCAGAAACTTAACTCAGCCTGAGCGCACTATTTCAGCCTTTATTCCGATAAACCAAACAGTGAGTGAATGTACGTAAAGGACCGCACACTTAGCCCGCATCAGTGTTGACCGCACGGCTTTACACGGACCGCCATACTTTCGTACCATCTAAAGCTGTCGAACGCCTGTATCAGCCCCACCCTTTTATCTAGCTGCTCTTCCCACTATGCTCTATGTAGACTGCCGCGCGCAGAATTTCCAAGTGGGATTGTATCGCGCTTCTCGCATACCCCACTCGACTGTCGATAAGGAAGGATTATGACTAACGCATTACAGCTGTTTTCTGAAATCAAACAAACCGGTGAGCTGGAGGTTAGCCTGCGAGAGGTGGCGGTGCCGGAACCGGCTGCAGGCCAGGTGCTGGTGCGCATGCAGGCAGCCCCCATCAACCCCTCCGATATGTGGCCGCTGTTTGGGCCGGCGGAAATGCGCGAGGCCAAATTGAGTACTGATGGCCGCACACTGAAGGCGCCGGTACTGCAATCCTGGGTAGGCGCCATGAAATCACGCTGGGACCAAGCGTTGCCAGTAGGTAATGAAGGTGCCGGCGTTGTGGAAAAGGCCGGCGCCGGCGCAGAGCACCTGCTGGGTAAAACCGTGGCGGTGATGGGTGGTACTTGCTATGCCCAATACTGTTGTGTGCCCATGCACAGCTGCCTGCCTCACCAAGACGGCATTACACCGCGCGAGGCGGCGGCGTCTTTTGTCAACCCTCTCACGGCACTGGGGATGGTGGAAACCATGCGCATGGAAGGCCACACAGCGCTGGTGCACACGGCGGCGGCCTCTAACCTGGGGCAGATGCTCAACCGCATTTGCATTGAAGACAAGGTGCCACTGGTCAACGTCGTGCGCAAACCGGAGCAGGCAGAACTGCTGAAATCTCAGGGTGCACAGTTTGTGGTAGACAGCAGCAAAGACAGCTACCGCAAAGACCTATACGCGGCCATTGCCGCCACCGATGCCACTCTGGCCTTCGACGCCACCGGCGGTGGCGAGCTGGCCAGCGATATTTTGGCCACCATGGAGGCCTATCAAAGTCGCGATGCCAAGGGCTTAAACACCTACGGCTCAGATACCTACAAGCAGGTGTACTTGTACGGCGCACTCGATGTTAGCCCCACCATTTTACGCCGGGCCTATGGAATGAGCTGGGGCGTAGGCGGCTGGCTATTGCCACGGTTTATTGCCAAGGTGGGTATGGAGCGTGCGGCGCAATTACAAGAACGTGTGGCCAAATCCATTAAAACCACCTTTGCCAGCCAATTTACCGAGGAAATCAGCCTGCAAGACATGCTAAAGCCCGAGGTCATTAAACGCTATACCGCCAAAAAAACCGGCACGAAGTTTTTGGTCAACCCCGCCAAGTGAGCACGCGCCACGTAAAAAGGGTGGCAATGCCACCCTTTTTATTGGGCCTTAGACTTCAGTAGCCATTGCGCTTGCGGCTAGACAATCAATAAACAAACTCCCCCGCGGCATGGGCCGCATTTAATTCAGCCACTTTTTGCTGAACATCTAACAGCGTTAAGTCGCGCCCGCTATAGGGTTGAGCCTGCATCCAGCTAAACAGCATTTTGCGAATATGACCCGTTTGCTCAATGCACAGTTGCGATTCGCGCACCCAAACAGGCGGGCTGAAGTTGGCTGGCGGTGTGTACCAATGGCAGTAGGAGTAATTTTTAGAACGAAGGTAATTATCGATTATGAAACCCATTGGTATGCGTACAACAATAGCAATACAGCAGATTACAATTGCCACATGGATCGTGCGCTCATAGAGCTTACCTTTATCTTTATCAACGAGCCTAAGGAATAGCGCCCAAGCTAAAACCAGGACAGCGAGCGAACCTACAAGCGCTGGAATCACCCAAGGAGACAAAGCAACGACACTCGCCCCTATTTCAAGCAATTGCCAATTTCTGAGAAACCCAGCAAAGCTCATAAAAAAAATCACATAGACAGCGCCTATCAAAATAAGAATTAGTAAAACACACTTTATACGAAAAAAAATATCTTTATCATCATTAGGCATTGAAACATCACTACTCATTGATATCTTCCAAAGTGCGGCACACCAAACAACTTACGCATAAATCCCACAACATCTTCATCTGCTTTATTAAGGCTTCGCGTTACGCCTGCATCAATACTCGCGATATCTTCAATTAAACGAGCCTCTGCCTGCTTCAAATAGCCCGCCAACTTATTAGTTAAACTATAGTTACTGGAAAGTTCATTTAATGCCATGGTTGTAAGGATCCCTCCTACTACGACAAAAGCGATAGGCCCAATAGCCACCATTGCCGCACTACCAATCAACATGGAAACAACACTCCAAGCAATTGCCCCACCTGTAAGCGCAGTAATAACATCAACTGTTACACCTGCCACAAACGTGTGCCAAGTTGCTTCATCATTCATAAGTTGATCCAACGCATGAAAAGCCACGGTAAAGATAACTGATACTTTGAAGCCAGTCTTAATAGCATCGGCAACACCCAGCTTGCCAACCCCCATAGTGACCACTTTTGGGCTGTTAGCCAAGTAGCGCGAGGATGTCAGGTGCTCTCGTAGCCCTGCGTAGCCCGCAATAACCACATAGGCTTTGCCACCGTGGTAATTTACCCGGTATTTGGAAAATGCGCTTCCGCCCTTATGAAGATCTACCGCCAGTGCTCTCAAGGTGCCAAGATCCAGCAATACTGGCAAAAAGGAGCCACCTGTTTTTATTTTTTCCTTATAGTGCGCCCAGCTTTTCTTGGTAGCAGCCCAGCTTTAAGACCTCGCCATAGATACTTCAAGCCAATCGACTGCTTCGCGCCTGCTCATACCCTCGCTGATTTTAACCGCAATGGCATATTCCAAAAATTCGCCCGAGGTCATTGCGACGAGGGTGGTGTCGTTTTTTCGCAATGACATGGCCAAGGTTTGTGTTTGCAGTTGTTTTTTAGCGGGGTTTTGGGGAACGCGAGTATAGGGGATGGGGTTTGCCATAATACAGTCCTTTGCATTGTGTACAGAAATTGGCTAGCCGCAAGCTAGCCGGCAATGGCATGTTACTGGCAGAGATTGGTTGAAACAATGGACGCTGGCGACAATTCGCGACACCAGCGTACCAACAGTAAACCCTTTACATCACTGGCGGCAAACGCAAACTGGCGTGCTTGCGTTCATCGGGGAAGGTGACATAGTCGGCGGGGTTGACGCGCTCTTTGCCTTTGAGCATTTCAAAATGCAGGTGCGGGCCGGTGGCCTTGCCGGTTTCGCCCACTTCGCCGATTTTCTGGCCGGCATTCACCCATTGGCCTTTTTCTACTGCGCGGCTGTCCAGGTGCGAGTAAAGGCTTTTTAGCCCGTCTTTATGCTCGATGACAATAATTTTTCCGTAGTTGACTTTTTTACCCAGCACATCGGTAGAGATAATCACTCGACCGTCGCCGGCGGCCACAACCGGCGCACCTTTGTTGATGGCAAGGTCGTAACCATTGTGAAAACGATCTTCTTTCTGGCCATAGCTGGAGCTGACTCGGGCCTTGGCCACGGGGTTCATGTATTTGCAGTGCTCGCCATTGCCAGCCACGGCAAATCCGGGTTGCAACAAAAACGCGCCCGCGGCCAGTGCGCCAACACCGCACAGAGTGGCTAGCCGTTGGGTCCAGCTGTGTTGTACGGCGTGGGCTGCGTTGAGTATCCATTGCATACGCATAGTGGTGGTTCTCCGTGTGTGATGAATAAACGCCACAGCCAAAGGCTGCGTCCTGTTATGTGAAGGTTGGCAAGTGGCGCGCAGCACGTTGAGCATCGCGTGCGCATAGGTGGTGGCAGAACGGGGCTTATGCGCAAGCACGGCGCTGTCGCAACTGGCCTCAGCAGCCCAATGCATTTGGTCGAGCAGGCGCAATAGAAATGGATTGAACCAGCATAGGCACCGCAGCAGCTGGCTCACGTTGGCCAACCAAAGATCGGCACGGCTGACGTGTGTGAGCTCGTGACGCAGCATCAAACTGAACTGCGTGGCAGTTAATGCCTGCAGGGCTACTCGCGAAATAACCAACCGGGGCTGAAAAACGCCTACCACGAAGGGCGAGCAACGCTGGTCGGTAATACGAATGTCCAGTCTGGTGCGGCGCTTTAATCTGCGCAAAAGTCGGGCAGCTGGCTCGGGGACGGGCAGCATAGGCGCGTCCTGGATAGGTTGCGCCTGAGCCACTAATCTGCGCAGCTGCACGCTGCCGCGCACCATTGTTGCGGCTCGCCACAGGCACACACTTACGACGGAAATCAACCAAGTAAAGCTTAGCCACCGCCCCAGATCTGGCCAGGCCTGCACGCTGGCAGACGCCGCAACGAAGGTTGCGCCCTGCTCGACGCCACCAGCTAGGTCGGGCAATTCCACCAGCGGCGGTGGTAAACGCTGTTCGGGCACCAGTGTCACCAGCAGCGGCAATAAACAACAAATGGCCGCCACTATCCAAAAGCCACGCCAGCGCAAGGTACTTACCCACTGCCGCTCGGCCAGCAGCGTCAGGGCAAATACACAACCGCTAAATGCAACAAAATACACTGAAAAGACTGCAAAATTTACCGATAGGTTCAGCCACTCAATCATCCTTGCCTCCCTGCTCCGCCAACAAACGCTCCAGGTCCTGTATTTCTGATTTATCCAATAGCTTGCTATCGACAAACATGGACACCGGCAAGGGACCATCCACCTCCAGTACCCGGCGGGAGAAATCTTTAACAAAATGGGCAAGCGTACTAACTTTGCTAACCTGGGCGCGAAAGACCTTAACGCCATGTACATCACTGGCGGATACCAGCTGCTTTTCCAGCATGCGATCCAGTGTTTTTCGAGTCGATGAATAAGACCAATTTAACTCTTCTACCACTTGGTCGTGCAGCTCGCGCGCACTTTGAGGCTCTTTGCGCCAGAGAGCCTTGAGCAGAGACAGCTCCGTTGGCGAGGGCTTGTGGGTGTCCATGGCGTTCCTTTTGTTGGCAATGTGATTTGGCCAGGCCGGATCTGCGTTGCTCGGCGTATAGGGTCTATACGCGCGCGACGCGACAACGATCGCCATAATGCGACACTTGTCGCATTCGGTCAATACCCGACTTAAACCATGCCGTAACACCGATAACAGTGGCCGCCCAATCACGATCAAAGCCGATACTGTTGCCACAAAAAAGGGGCAGCTAAGCTGCCCCTGTGTCGCACCCTGGTTATCTGCGATTAATTGGCCTTTAAACGTAGCTTCACGTTAGAGGACGCAGAGTAGCCCCGTACATCTAAATGCCAGCGACCAGCAGCCGGGTTGTTAAAGGTACAGGTTTCCGCATTGCCCCATTTGTAAGGCCGGCAGTCATAGCTACTGGTGGTCGATGCCGCGCCAAAGCGCACGTACAAATCGGCATCGCCACTGCCACCGGCAATAGACACCTCCAGGTTGCTGTAGCCTGCGGGCAAGTCGTAGTAGTAGCGTGCCCAGGCACCCTGGCTCACATTTACCGTGGCAATTTCAGTATCCACAGGGCTAGGGCCGTTAGACGTACTGTAGCTGCCGGTGAGCGACACACCGCTGAAACTGGTGTAGGCCTTCACGCGCACATAGTAGGTGCCCGCGCCTTGGTTCATATTGCAGGTTTCGTTATTGCCGTTCAGGTAGGGACGGCAGTTGTAAGTACTATCGGTGGGTGCTGCGCCGTAGCGCACATACAAATCAGCATCGCCGGAACCGCCGCTGATTTGGAACTTGATATCACTGGCACCGCTGGGCACTTCCATGGTGTAGGTGATGTCATTACCGGTGGTGGCGCTCAAATTCGTCACAGGTACGCCATTTTCCAGCTCGTCGCCACCAGGTGGTGGGGGCGGTGGCGGTGTACCATCTAACAAGGAGTAGAGCATCAAATTCGGCGAGCCTTTAGTATCACTAATGGCACCCGTGGTGGCAGCACCTTCCACGGCTGCTTCGACCTGCGCAGGCGTGGCATTGGGGTTATTTGCCAAGTAGAGCGCAACCACACCCGCCACATGTGGGCTAGCCATGGAGGTACCGCTCATGGTGGTACTGCCACCAGACTGCGAAGTCGACGTAATGCTTGAGCCCGGCGCAAAAATATCTACACAAGAGCCATAGTTAGAAAAGTAGGAGCGCGCATCGCCCTGCGCTGTAGACCCGACAGTAATCGCGCTGGGTGCACGGGCCGGCGAGTAATTACAGGCATTGGAATTGTCGTTACCGGCGGCCACTACCGTCACCACACCGGCGTTCACCAGGTTGGCCACGGCAGAATCCAGTGCCGAAGATGCGCCACCACCCAAACTCATGTTAGCCACCGCGGGTTTAATGTGGTTGGCGGCCACCCAGTCGATCCCGCCGATAACACCGGAATTGGTGCCGCTGCCGTTACAACCTAGCACCCGAACGCCTACCACGGTGGCGCCCTTGGCCACGCCCCAGGTGCTGCTGGCCACGGTACCTGCCACATGAGTACCGTGCCCCTGACAGTCGGAACTGTTACCGTCGTTATCCACAAAGTCCCAACCGTTTTGAACCCGGCCGCCAAAGTCAGAATGGCTGTTCACTCCGGTGTCGATAATGTATGCGCGCACATTCGACGCCGTGGTGTTGTAGTTGTACTTGGTATCCAGCGAGCCCGAACGCTGATCAATCCGGTCTAAACCCCAGGTAGCATTGTTCTGGGTGGCATTGATCGACACGATTTGGTCTTGTTCAACAATTTCTACCAGCGGATGGTTCGCCAAGCGCTGCGCAGCCTTGGCGCTCATGCGCATTACAGCTCCTTGTAGCGCGGCACTAAAATGCTGATCCGCAACTGCACCGTGCGCCTTAGCCAGTTCACTGGCTTTGTTTTCCACTAGAGCACGCATTTCCATCGGCGCGATAGACTGGCCCTGGGGTGCCAGGCTGTTTTGCTTAAAGACCACGATGTACTGGTCTTCAATGGCGGTATCTGCACTCGCCGCGATAAATTGACCTGCATGACTGCTTGCGCCCACCAGCAGGCCTACGGCCATCGCTAAAGGTTTTACTGCTGTGATTGTTTTTTTCACGTTCGTTCCTCGTAATTATTGTGAGCCACACGCGCGGCCCTCTTTTTTGAAGAATTTTCTTTCGATGTACAAACAGCTATTTCTGAACTGCACACATCTCAGAATTATCGAAGGAAAAATTGGAAATGCCCGAAAGGGCGAGATTTATTATTTAGATATCTTGCGCAATTACTGCGCAATTGGCGCGCGATTCCACACCGAATATTGCACAACTGAAGATAAACCCCTGAATTTACACTTGTTTAATTTCAGCCGTCTTACAAAAATAGCGGTAGTAATATGATAAAACGGACAGCTAAGCCAGCCTCGTATCCGCATACTAAGTACTGGCGTTCAAAATAGCCTGAAACACAAGGGGCTCTAGCCTGCACACAAGTACTCATTAGCACAGCACAGCCGTACAAATAAGTGCAATGCACGGTACTGCTGAGCTAGAAGCGACGCAGACTTAGTCCTGCACACAACTGCTAAATCTAAAGTAAATTACGACAGCGTGACGAAAATCGCGCCATTAAAAAATGCCGCGCAGAGCGCGGCATTATAAAAGCATCAACCAATCAGAGAATTTCTATTGCGTGAGTACCGTAACACCCAGCGCCTCGTCGTAAAGATCTGCAACACTGAACACCGAGCCACCGCCGCAAATACCTTTTACTGATCCGTAGGCTCGGTAGTTAAACGACCAGCCACCGCCGCTGTCGCCCGGAATCGCGCTGTTGCCATTCATGCGCACCAAACGATTATTAAACACACCGTTGACAGTACAAGACACAGAGGTGGCTGCTACATCAAAACTGCAGTCGCGGCTATTAGATGAACGCCCGTAAAAGCAGATGGACTCACCTACGCTGATGCTGGCTCGAGGCTCAATGGATGTGACATTGCGTACGCTACCAGCAGAGGCATAGAACTGTGCCGTTTCTAACGCCACCGTGGTTTTCCACTCGATATCACCCCAGGCGCCCCGGTGTTCCGCTTGGTGGGTCATGCTGTGTAAGCCAATCCCCGGGTGCATTATCTGGTTGATACCGGTGCAATGGCCGGCGGTAGTTACTCCCGTGGTTCCCGCATTGTTTCTCACTGACCAGCCCGCTGTGCACTCAAATACGCCATCGTCGTGTACTGCCATACCGCCATAGGCGTAAAAGTCTTGCGCCACGGGCTTATCGCTGACGATCAGTTCCACGGTATCGCGCAAACTCGACGGCAACTCCGCCAATGCCTGAGCGGCAAAGGCCGGCGCGCCCTCTTTGCGGGCGACCATGGCTTGAATAGCACCGCCCTTTTGAAAATCAAAAGAGGTAGCAATTTCATCGTAGCCCTGCTCCGCCAACAAGTTGTGCACTTGAATATTGCGCTGCTCCAGCTCAGCGAAAGAGTAGGGTTGGCGATCTACCAACTGAATTTTTAAGGGGGCCTCGGCCAAAAGATCATACACGTCTTGATCGGCCTCGCCTTTCACGTAAAGCATTGGTCGACCGCCAGGCTTTGCCGATAACACAGAACCGATAAAAATATCCGGCCGTTTTTCTGCCAGCTTGGCCGCTACGGCGCCAATAGCTTCAGCTGCCACGTAATCTGCCCGGGCCTCTGCCAATGTCCACCCCCTTGCCTTGGCTACCAAGCGCAGATCCTCCAGCAGACTTTCCGCCTCGGTTTGCAACTTTGGCTGTTCGCCTGCGCGCACGGCGTGGCGTGCATCTTGCGCATCGGCTGGCGCTGCATTGACAACTGCAGTTGCACCTGTCCCGCACAACGCCACAACAGATGTAATTACCAATGTGAGTAAACTCTTCCTTTTCATAGCCATCTTCCTTTATTGAGTTAACCTCAAAATATCAACCGGCAGATGGAATTAATTGCGAACTGACAAAACACAATATCCAGCACGTGATGCAAAATATTTATATGCCCTAAATTCCATTTATCGGCTGCGTGCAAGCCATTTGCACTTAAGTGAGGAGAGTTAAATATAGCGAAGTGAGCTACGCACAACAACGACAAAAGCGATGCCTATTAGTTTAATGTGCCATCAAAATCACAACAACTTAGAAGCGCAAAAACTAAGAATTTAGACGACAAAATACTGACGAATTAATTAACGCATCTATCATCACCGTACATTTTAAAACCAATAATAATGAACACACTAAACAAGTAGTTATTCGCAGCATTATACAAATCCATTTTTGGAAATTGATAATTTCTAACGACAAATATCATACCTTTGTACTCCACCTTAATACCCTATCGCCCATTCTAACGAGTCGAAAAAATTTACGACTTATAGCAATACACCCAGCCAAAGATATTTAAGATAACATTGAGATTATGTTTAACATGTAGTTAGCGGGTTTAAGCGTGAATTGTAGAGAAGCTATAAAAATAGCTTAAGGAGAGGTCTAGATCGTCGGGCACCGAGTGCCCGACTACGCGCACAACTCATTGCCGCGAGCTTTATTGCGTACGCGACAATCGCTGGCGAAAATTAAATTCCCAGGGCCAACTGAAAAAGCCTGGAGCCGTTTAACAAGCCGGGTTACACACTTAACCAATTCCCTGTATTGCGCCTAAACAACCTCTCCCGCCCCAGGCGCAGCGGAAAAAGGCCTAGAAACGCACACAAACACTGCGGAGCGCCACGCATAATTGGCTGCTGCGGCAACGACACACGGCTAGGCTCTATGCCAATTTACCCAGAGGCTTAGCTAGACTCTCCGGCGGCCAAGTAAACCACTCTGGCCCAGACGCCGTCATGTACAAACAATCTTCCAGCCGCACGCCAAATTCACCAGGCAAATAGATTCCCGGCTCGTTGGAAAAACACATCCCCGGCACCAAGGGCGTGGTTTCCCCTTTGACAAAATTGACCGGCTCGTGGCCCTCCATACCGATACCGTGGCCAGTGCGGTGACTGAGGCCCGGCAGGCGATATTCGGGGCCAAAACCTTGCTTTTCATAGAAGGATCGCACCGCGTCGTCGACCTTGCCAGCGGGTTCACCCAGCTTGGCTGCAGCCAGCGCAACATTTTGCCCCTCGCGCACCAACTGCCAAATTTTCTGCTGCTTAGCGCTGGGTTCGCCATATACAAAGGTGCGAGAAATATCGGACTGGTAACCTTCTACCGCACAACCGCAATCCATCAGTACAATTTGACCCTCTCGTATTTCTTGTGGCTGATCGGTGCCGTGGGGATAGGCACTGGCCTCGCCGACCAACGCCATTGTCCAGACGCCCTCGCCCCCAAGACTGGCCTGTGCGCTGCGCATCAGGCTGTTGACGTCGCCGGGCGTCATCCCCTTCTCCAGTTGTTGGTAAACGTGGGCATAGGCTAGCAAGGTAATTTCATTGGCCTTTTTCATCAGCGCCAGCTCGGCGGGGCTTTTGATCATGCGGCAACCGCGGGTGACGGCCTCAGCGCCCGTAATTTCAAAGGTGGGAAGCGCACGCTGTAAACCTTCCACCACGAAAAAGCGCACCGAGGCCTCAACCCCAATGCGCCCACTGCGCAACCCGCGATCCTTTAAAATCCCGGCAACGCGCGTGAATGGGTCTTGGTGTTCGTGCCAGGTGCGTACATCGTCGCCAAAGGTCATAGACTCGCGCACAGACGGCTCTTCAAAAAACGGCGTTACAACCGCAATCTCGCCCTTGCGCGGAATCACCACCACCGTCAGCCGTTCACTGCGCCACCATTTAATACCGGTGAAATAGAGCATGGCCGCCCCAGGCTCCAATACCATGGCATCCAGTTTCTGATCAGCCATTAATTGCTGCGCTTTGGCAATACGCGCTTGCCGCTCGGCCACTGAGATTTTTTGCACTTCGCCAGTGATGGGGGAAAGTCCATCTTGCGCCTTGGCAGGCCGGCTTTCGCCACCTCGCCCTGGCGCGGCTAAAGTTGCGGCAGCCAAGAAAGCAGATCCCTTTAGCAATTGTCGTTTGGTAAACATACCAATCTCCTGAAGATTGAGTTATATACGGCGCACTTAATCGCATTGCTCGCAATAGTAACAACAGGGAACACATGCGGGAACCAACTGTGCAATGACGCATGCCCAATAGCCATCGTTTAGCTAATCAAACACGAAAACAGCGCAAACTCAATTGAGATTGCGCTGCTTCTTAGGGGTCGCCATTTACTCGCCTAATAGCTATAGCTCCCAGGGTGGCGGTACTTCTTTGCGGAAGGAAATCGGTACAGGGCTAAGATCACCCGGATGATGCACATAGATCACAGGCCCATCAAATCCGTAGCTGCCAGGAATGGGGCGAGGCTTAAGAAATTCGTCGATAAAGTTGGATGCCTCGATTGGAGAGACTTCATCAGGAAGATTTTTGGGAGGGCGGAAGCCAATTGAGCTAGATCGCTTAATTGCGGATTTTGCAGTGTAAATGTATTCAGGCGAGGGGGCCAATCTAGGCGCTTCTTGCTCCAACGCCAGCGTAAGCTTCTTAAAATTAGCCGAAAGGCTAGAGGAAGGCTCTATCTTAAAACTACTCACAATTTTATCAATTATTTCTCTCAAAGGTGATATGGGCACACGCTGAGCGATGCGATAGTAGTTTCCACCATTATCCACACTCCTCCAAACAGTCCCGCAAATCTTTAGATAGCGATTATCATCTATAGGAATAATACAACTAATATTAGACTGTCATTTTTCTAAATCTATGCCTTTTTTGGCTAGCAGCTTCATAGCCTCGGTAAGCACGTATGAACCGCCTCGATGTGCAGTCCAATCTATGGCGATTTCTTTCGTGTGTGCTTCATACATGTATTCGGCAAGGATACTCGCATTCTTTGACTCATTACTGGAGGCCAAGACTTTGCCACTATGCATAACAGACTGCCAGCCAGCCTTGAGTGCACTTGGCGACGGCGAAAAAAACAAATGATACCCCGTTTTTTGAAGCTCCGCTTCATTGCGGGCGCTTCCCTTGCTAATAATTGATGGCATATAGGATGCTGCATCATTCCAAATAGCGCATATGCACGCCACCGCACAAATTAGCGCGCTTTAAATTGCGCTGGGGTTACCCCGCGCCAGCGCTTGAAAGCCTTGGTGAAGCTGCGTTCGTCGGAAAACCCCAGACCTTCTGCAATATCCGCCACGTGAGCACCGGCATCCAGTTGTTGTTCCGCCAATCGAGCGCGCACATCATCTTGCAAGAGTTTGAAGCTGCCCCCCTCCAAGCTCAGCTTGCGGTTTAGGTGCCGACCGCTCATGTGGAGCTGTTCGGCAATGTCTTCTTTATTAGCGGTGGGATTTTTCACGATAAGATCCGCCACCGCCCGGGAGAAACTGCTGCTATTGAGGCGCTGAAGCGCTTCGTCGGCCAGCACGCGCATGCGCTCAAACACCTGCGCATTCGCCTGTACCATTGGCAGTTGCAGTTGTTCTGCATCAAACACAAAGACATCGGCAACCTGATCATAGGCCACAGGGCAGCCCACTAGCTGCTGTGCTACCGTCGCGTTTAGGGGTGCTTCGTGGGCAAAGGCTATGCGGGTGGGCTGGAAGGCGCCGTCGGTCAACCAACGCGACACGGCGAGCGTCGCCCCCATGACCGCCGACACTCGCTGGTCGCGGCAGATGTCGTAATGGGGGGCGTAAATTAAGCGACACTCCCGCCCTTGCCGAGTTAGGCTGAATTCACCGCCCTCCCCCACAATGCGGTGATAATCAATCAAGGCGTCTAAGGCTTCTTCGAGGGTATCGCAGCTCATCAGCAAGAATCCGACCACATCCAAGTGGCCGGGCTGGACATTCAAACCCGCGCGCAAGCCAAACAGCGGGTCTCGGCTGGCGGCCACACAGGCCTGCCAGAGCTGATCGAGAGAGGCCAGCGGCACGCGATCGTGCTCGCCGTGGGAGTCCAACCAATCTTGTACGCTGCTCGGCAGCTCGGCGGCCTGGGCCTGCAACGTTTTTAAAATAGCGCGTGTAAAATGAATGGTAACGCTCAATTCCATACGGCAATCACTTAATGGTTAAAGACAACGGGGGCGCCGGCGCGGTTTGCACTTGCCCGCAAGCGCTCACAATCGGCACCTAAGTGCCATGCAGGCAACATTGTCCCGCTTGGTGATTTTTGGTCCTCTATGGCGCCAGACAGTGTCGGGCCGCCTTCGATAGACTGTGCTTACTATAACGGAATAATCCGCCAAAACCGGAGCCCAGTCGTGACCGAGCAGCACTACGCCATTATTGGTGCAGGCCCCATGGGCCTGTGTACCGCCCGCCAATTAAAGCAATACGACATTCCCTTTGTCGGCTTTGAGCTGCACTCAGACGTGGGCGGCCTGTGGGACATCGCCAATCCTCACTCCACCATGTACGAAACGGCGCACCTGATCAGCTCCAAACAAATGACAGAGTTTACCGATTTCCCCATGGCGGACTCAGTGGCCACTTACCCACGTCACGATGCCCTGTGTGAGTATTTTCAAGCCTACGCTCGGGCCTTTGACCTCTATCGCCAATTTGAATTTAACACCCGCGTAGTGCAGTGTGAGGCCAACGCGGACGGCTGGCAAATCACTACCGAGCACCAGGGACTGCGTCAAGTGCGGCAATTTAAAGGCCTGTTGATTGCCAATGGCACGCTGCACAAACCGCATCAACCCGCCCTGCCCGGGGTTTTTCAGGGCGAGTTGCTTCATGGGGCAGACTATAAATCGCCAAAACAATTTGAAGGCAAGCGCGTGCTCATCCAAGGCTGTGGCAACAGCGCCTGCGACATTGCTGTCGATGCCGTGCACTATGCGCAACAGGTCGCCATGAGCGTGCGCCGCGGCTATTACTTTTTACCCAAGTTCATCATGGGTAAGCCGTCAGACACCTTGGGCGGTGCCATTCGGCTGCCCCGGAGGCTCAAACAATGGCTGGACGCCACGCTCATACGCTTAATCATGGGGCGCCCCAGCCAATACGGCTTGCCCGATCCAGACTACCGCATGTATGAATCGCACCCGGTAGTGAACTCCCTGATTCTGCACCACTTGGGTCACGGCGACATTCAACCAAAGCCCGATATCGCCCAGGTAACCGGCAAGCAAGTGACCTTTTCCGATGGCAGCACCGGCCAATTCGACCTGATTTTGCAGGCCACCGGATACCAACTGCACTACCCGTTTATCGACAAAGCCCTATTGAACTGGCGCGATAAAGCACCAGCACTCTATTTAAACGTTTTCCATCCCGAGCGCGACAACCTGTTCATGATGGGTATGGTGGAGGCCACGGGGCTGGGTTGGCAAGGGCGCGATGAGCAAGCTGAATTGGTGGCGTTGTATATTCGCCAACGCGAACACAAGAGCGCCAGCGCGGCGCAACTACGCGCTACTATTGCAGAGCGCGCCCAGCAGCGCGCCGACGGCGGCTACCAGTATTTGGACTTGGATCGCATGGCCTATTACGTAGATAAAACCACCTACCGCAACGCCATTAAACAACACTCGCAAGCCCTGAAAGCCGATTGGCCGGACGCCAATTTGCCCAAGCAGCAACCCACCCATACATTAGCAGGAAGCTTATAAATGCAACCCGTCATTCACTTTGGCCCAGATCAGGTGCTGGTGTTAAACATCATCTTGGCCGTCATGATCTTTGGGGTCTCCATGGGGCTGAAACCGTCGGATTTTCGCCGCGTACTACAGCGCCCCAAAGCGCCCCTCACAGGCTTAGCCGCACAATTTATTTTATTGCCAGCATTTACCTGTGCCACCACCTGGTTCTTCAATGTCGAGGCCTCTATGGCGCTAGGCATGATGCTGGTGGCCTCCTGTCCGGGCGGCACCTTTTCAAACATCATGACCTACTTGGCGCGCGGCAATGTGGCCTTGTCGGTAAGTATGACAGGCGTCTCCAGTGCCACCGCCGCATTTGTTACGCCGCTAAATTTTGCACTTTACGGCAGTTTAAATCCAAACACCCTGCCGCTGCTGCAGTCCATCGCCATGGACCCCACACAGCTGGCCAGTCTGTTCTTTTTCGTGCTATTTATTCCGCTGTTACTAGGCATGTTATTTGGTTATAAATTTCCACAACTTGCCAGCCGAGCCGAACACCCCTTTCGGTTGTTTTCCATCGTCACCCTGTTTGGTTTTGTGGTGATTGCAGTATCGCAAAATATCGACACACTCCTGCTGTACCTGGGCCTACTCGTGGCATTGGTGGTGGCGCACAATGCGCTGGCCCTTTCCCTGGGCTACGTTACCGCGCGGCTACTTCGTATGAACAGCGCCGATACCCGCGCCATTACCCTCGAAGTGGGCATACAAAATTCCGGCCTGGCACTGGCAATCTTATTTACGTTTTTTCCTACGCAAACCAGCATGCTGGTAGTGGCAGCGCTCTGGGGAGTGTGGCATTTGGTTAGCGGTGGCCTGCTGGCACTCTACTGGAACCGCAACACATTACACGAGGTATGTTTTGTCCGATAAACGCATTCTTATTACCGGCGCGTCCGGCTATATTGGCTTTCAATTAGGGCAGCGACTGTGCCGGGATCACTATGTGCTTGGCATGGACATTCGCAGCAGGCCCGAAGCTCAATTTCCCATACGACCACTCGATATTCGCAGCTCAACAGTATCCAGCCTCATGGCGGAGCACCGTATCACTCACGTAGTGCACCTGGCCTGTGTCGTCGAACCGTCGGGCAATGCCGACCGCGACTACGATATCGACGTCAATGGTACGCGCAATATTTTAGACGCCTGCATAGAACAAAATATCCAACACCTAACCATCGCAAGCTCGGGTGCGGCCTATGGCTATCATGCTGACAATCCCGCCTGGCTCAAGGAATCACACCCGCTGCGCGGCAACGCAGAATTCTCCTACGCAGCACACAAGCGCCAGGTTGAAGAAATTCTGGCGGGCTATCGCGCCACTCAACCGCTGCTGAAACAACTGGTAATGCGCCCGGGCACAGTGCTGGGGCAAAGCACGGACAATATGATTACCCGCTTATTCACCGGCCGCCGATTACTCGCCCTCAGCGGTGCAACCTCGCCCTTTGTTTTTATTTGGGATCAAGATTTATTGGCCGCCATGGAATTGGGTATTCGAACGGATAAGACCGGCGAGTTTAACTTGGCCGGCGACGGCGCCATGACCCTTCGCGATATCGCCCAACGCCTTGGCAAACCGGTGATAACACTGCCGGCCTGGTTGGTACGCAGCGCCCTGGCCATTGGTCACACCCTGGGTTTTACCCGCTACGGCCCATCGCAAATTAATTTTTTGCGCTACCGGCCGGTGCTGGACAACACTGCGCTCAAACGCGACTTTGGCTACCAACCCCAAAAAACATCGCGCCAAACCTTCGATTTTTACGCCGAAAAGGCACTGGGTATTGCAGCGCCTCGCCCATCGGGCAACTTGCATCAACACGCCACCACAAAGGGCACGCAATGACACAAGCACCTGTTGCGCTGATTACCGGCGCTGCTAGTGGCTTAGGCTGGGCCCTGAGCCAGCGGCTGGCTGCGCACTATCAAGTGTGGATGACTGACATTAATGCCAAAGCCTTGCACGCCAAAGCAACCCAATTGGGACAGCCTTATTTAGCGGTCGATATTACCGAAGCCGCCGGTCAACAAGCATTGGTCGAGGCGTTGCAAAAGCACGGCGGGACCCTGCAACTGCTTGTCAATTGTGCGGGCATTACGCACCGATCCCTGGCCGCGCACACGCAACCGCAGGTATTTCGGCAAGTTATGGCAGTAAATTATCAAGCGCCTGTTGAACTCACCTTGGCCTGCCTACCGCTGCTCGAGGCCAGCGCCGGAAAAATCGTCAACATAAGCTCGATGGCGGGCTGGATGCCGGTGCTGGGACGCGCGGGTTACTGCGCGGCCAAAAGTGCGTTGCACCAATTTTTTGAAACTATGCGCTGCGAAATACGCGCATCGGGCGTTAGCCTGCTGATGGTGTATCCGAGTTTTTTGGATACTCCCATAGACACCAATGCGCTGGGACACGACGGCAATAAAGCCGCCCACGTTCGCTCAACACTGGGTAAAGTACGCACCCCCGCCTGGATGGCTGACAAGATTGCCACCGCCATTGCGCGCGGCGATGAACGGTTGTTTCCGGACGTGTTCACGCGTCTGGCCAGCTGGCTCTACGCCCTGGCGCCCAGTTTTTTTGAGCGCCGAATGGTGAAAAAATTTGCCACGGAGCTGGCACATATCCCCACTGACACACAGGGCAGCTCGCAGCGATGACCAGTATATTGCTGGGCGTCTTTATTCTGCTGAGTTACACCATAGAGGCCATTACCGGCTTTGGCTCCATTGTTATTGCGCTGTCGCTCGGAGCATTATTTCTGCCGATCCCAGAATTGCTACCCATACTGGTACCGCTGAATATCGGGCTTTCGGGGTATCTGGTAGTCAAGTATCGCCGTCATATTCAGTGGCGCCTCTTTTGGATCACCATCGCCCCGTTAATGGTCGCCGGCACACTCCTGGGCACCTGGTTGCGACCAGCCCTAGGTAATCAGCAGTTAGCTGGCATATTTGCGCTGTTTATTGCGCTATTTGGCGCGCGCGAACTTTACAAAATGGCGCGCAACCGCCCCGAACAGGCACACCCGCGCTGGCGCCATCAACTGCTGATTGGGGGGGCCGGCGTCACCCATGGCCTATTTGCCTCCGGCGGCCCACTGCTGGTTTTCGCGCTGGCTGGGAACACGCTCAACAAGGCGCAATTGCGCGCTACTTTATTAACTGTGTGGCTAACGTTAAATACGTTATTGACGACACTGTTTATAGTCGACGGCAGCCTGCGCCACAGCCTGCCGAAAATCGCGCTTTACCTCCCCTTGTTAGTCTTAGGACTCACCCTGGGGGAGCGCCTGCACCACCGCGTCTCAGAGCGTCAATTCAAACAACTGGTTTACGCGACATTAATGGTCACCGGCTTACTGCTGCTCGCGCGCGCCTTGCTGTGATGCACAAATTTCTTTAGTGCACCAAGGCTGCGCAATCGCCACCCGCGCAGTTAGTACACACCTTGAGCAAGATCCGTTTAATCGTGGTTAGACTAGTGGATTAGCCGGCGCGCTTATTAGCTGCCGGATATAACCAGCTGGTACAGCCTTTGCATTGCCTGAAGTACCTAATCACACCCAGGCCGTTCAAAGGAATTATCATGAATGCCAATGCCCGCACAGAGCGCACACTGCCGCTGCAAACCTCGCAACTCGACCCCAACCTCGCATTGCTCGCCGAACTCATTGGTTTGCTACAAATGCATCGCGGCGCGAGTTTAGCGGCGCTCGGGGGCGTAGAGAGTTTTCATCAACAAGCGGCCGGGCTGCACCCACAGATCGACACACTGCTGGCAAAAATCGCCTATTCGGCCATGCAAGCTGACCCCGCACAATGGCAATTAATTAACAGCGAATGGCAGAACACGCGCAAGCACTGGCGCCAAGATACGCCGCTTAGCAATTTTGAAATCCACAATTTTTTGATTGAACAATGTCACCGATTGCTTTGGCGACAGGTAGAAGCGCTTAGGCCCGGCCCTTGCACCGATACCGAAGCGTTCTTATTTAGAGACATTCCCACTCACATCGAAGGCCTTGGCCAGCTGCGCGGTTTGGCAAGCTATGCCCTGGCGCAAAAGGCCGACCCAGCCATTGTCGAGGGCTGCCGTGCCCGCGTTGTGCAATTGAGTAAACAGGCACACCTAAGTCTAATTGAAACTCAGCGTAAATTGATTCGCCTGGCCACAGAAAAAAGCAGTCAGGCCCTGCTACCGGCGCTGCAAGCGCGCGTGCGCCTGAGCGGCCAATTTTTACAAGGCATTCAGGATCAAATCATCCAACACCGCACTGCACCCGATAATCGCTCGCCCGAAAAGCTGTTTCACCTGGGCACACTCGCTATAGAGGCAAATCAACGGGTTTGGAATGATCTGGCGCGGCAGGCTGCCAGCTAACGCAGGCTCCTGCGCCGCTTGGGCTGTTTAGCCACGGGTGGAACGGCGCATGGACACATAATTATCGAGCGATTACACGCTAACGCTTACAACACACCTAGAAAATACACCCACTGCGCAATTAATAGCATCAGCAGTACGAGCGATAGGCTGCGCCAGAAAAGTACGGGATCGCGCTCGATGAGCGGTTCAGCCTGAAATTGTGCCAAAAGCTGGCTATTAGGTCTCGTGAGGTCGTGCATAAATTCCGAATAGGCCTGATGTCGGCCGGAGGGCTTCGCCGAGAGCGCTTTTTGCAACGCTAAGTCTAGCCAAAGCGGCACATCCTTGCGCACATTCCGCAACGGCTGGTATTGCCAGGCATCAAAGCTGGCAGGAGGGTTGCGCTGCATATTGGGCAGATGAAAGGGCAACTTTCCACTCAGCATTTCATAGGTAATTACCGCCAGTGAAAACAAGTCTGAGCGATCGCTACCGGGCTGCCCCAGTAGATACTCGGGTGCAATGTAATCCACAGACCCCACAGGCACGACCTCCACCAAAGGCGATGCTATCTCCCCTAGGCCCGCCACAAAAACGGTGCCAAAATCGATTATCACGGGTCTACCGTTGCGTGTAACGATGATATTTTCCGGCTTTAAATCGCGATGAATCATACTTAAACGTTGGAAGGCGCGCAGACTCGCGATAATCTTTTCCACCAAATCCCGCACCTGCTTAAAGTCGGGCTGCGGATTGTCGTAGATCCACTGGCGCAGTGTGATGCCCTCTATCCACTCGCACACATGATATAGAAACGGGCTTTGCTCGGGTCTCGGCATAATTTTCATGACGCCCGGATGACTCAATCGCCGACCAACCCATTGCTCGCGGATAAAGCCTTCCAAGTACTGCACATCGTCCTTAAAATTTTCCGAGGGCGCCTTAATTACCGCGTAGCTACCGGTGTGCAAGTTCTGTACTTTGTATACATGCGATCGAGTGCCACTGTGCAATACCGAGATCACTTCATAATGATCTAGCTTTTGCCCTTCCTTCAAGACGGGCGGAATCACCAACTGGGTTAAACTGCGGTGCACTTCCTCGAGTGCAGCTAAAGGAAGTTCATCCACTCGCACTAACAGACAGGTAATATTGTCATCACTGCCCTTGTCCTTCGCTGCGTCACAAATTTCCCGCGCCAGGGTTTCCAGGCATTCGCTTTCCTTTGACAGCATCTCGAACAAGACGCGATCAGATAGCCACTCGTGCACACCGTCGGTAGTTAAGAGATAGCAATCGCCCTCGCTCACCTCCTCTTGCTGGTAGTCCACTTCCAGGTGCGAATCCATACCCAGTGCGCGGGTTAGAAAGGTTTTGCTCCCCTGCTGGCGGTGGCAATGATCGCGGGTAAGCTGTTGTAGAGAGCCGCGTCGAAACGCGTAAATACGACTGTCACCGGCGTGAAATAGGTGGGCAGTATTGGATTTAATTAACAGACTACTAAACGTGGTGACCAGTCCGTTGTGCCGAGCGCTTGCCTGCTGGCCGTGGTGATATAGCCAGGAGTTTAGCGATGACAATACCCGCGTGGCCGCGGTTTTTACAGGCCAGGTATCGGGCGTGGAAAAATAGTCTTCAATAAACAGGGTGACACTGGTGGAGCTGGCTTGCTGGGCATTGTCGCTACAGCTGACGCCATCGGCGATACAGGCCACACCGCCCTTGAGTTGAGCCGCGCTACCCTGGGGTAAATGCGCAGCAAAGGCATCTTGATTTTCGCTTTTTGAACCCGCGGTAGAGTATCCCCCAAAGCTTAGCTTCAGCGTTTTTTGGCCCGCTAAACTGGGATCGTGTAACGATTCGGCTGCGGTCATTCAATCTTCCTGCTGCTGGATAATGGGGCCGGCGCAGCGAGTCGCGCGCCGGCGTCCGCGACTATCAGGATACGGTAATCAATTCCACAGAGCCATCTTCGCGCACTTCGGCAATGTGACCCGCTGGCTCCTCCATGAACAACAAGGTAATAAAGCCCAATACTGCGGTGCCGGCAATCACAAAGAAGAAGCTGGAATAATCCACAAAGCTCAGCACCGTAAGGTAAACCACCGCGCCAACGTTGCCATAGGCACCGGTCATCCCGGCAATCTGGCCAGTAAGTCGACGCTTGATTAATGGCACAACCGCAAACACCGCACCCTCACCGGCCTGCACGAAAAATGAACACGCCATGGCGGCAATCACCGCCAACACCAGCGGCCAGCCAGAATCGACCATGCCCATCAGGGCATAGCCCAAAGCCAGACCTGCGGTCAAAATCAAGAGGGTAGACTTGCGTCCAAAGCGATCGGACAACCAACCACCGCCGGGGCGCGACATTAAATTCATAAATGCGTAGGCCGATGCCACCATGCCAGCCATGACGGGCGTTAAAGCAAAAGTGTCGGCAAAAAACAGCGGTAACATGGAAATGACTGCCAGCTCAGAACCAAATGTCGCAAAGTACAAAACGTTTAACACAGCCACCTGCTTAAACTTGTAACGGTGCATTTCGGGAACCGGCTCGCGAAAGATATTTTTATTAACCTTCCATACATGCGAGAGCTCGTAAGCAAACAGCAAAACCAGGCCCACATAGCAAGCCACGGCAACGGTTTCAGACAGCATGCTCACGCCCTCCGGCGAGAGCTTCCAGGTCAGCAGCGCGAGAGCGGCGTACATGGGCACTTTCATAATTACCAGCAGGAAAAAGTCGCCCTTGCTAGTGACTTCGATGGCACCCAGGTTTTTCGGCCGAAAATAAGTCGAGCCCTTAGGGGTATCACTGACACTGGCATAAAACACAAAGGCAAATACCAGGCTCATCAAACCGGTAATACCGATAGCGTAGCGCCAACCATCCTCACCTCCCATCAATACGGCAAGCGTAGGCAAGGTAAAGGCAGCTGCTGCCGAACCAAAGTTGCCCCAGCCACCGTAAATACCTTCGGCAGTGCCCAACTCGTTAGCGGGAAACCACTCGCTCACCAAGCGGATACCAATCACAAACCCGGCACCAATGAAACCCAGGGCGAAACGAGCGATAGCTGCCTGCAGAAAGGAGTCGGCCAGAGCGAAAGCAAAGCAAGGCAATGCGCACAATGCCAACAAGCCAGAATACACGATGCGCGGCCCATAGCGGTCCGTCAGCATACCTATGAGTACGCGCGCAGGTATCGTCAGTGCCACGTTTAAAATGAGTAACGTCTTTATTTCAGACTTACTCAATCCCAGGGAAGTAGCCACAGCCTGTAACAATGGCGCAAAGTTAAACCACACCACAAATGTGATAAAAAATGCCATCCAACTCAGGTGCAATATTTTCATCTTGCCTGTAAAAGAGAACAGGTTGAACGATCTTGCGCTGCTCATATCCGATGCCTATAGATAAATAGTAAAAAGTGGATAGCGGACATAGAGCAAAGGCCGTGCCTAAAGTGGCTAGTTGTGCAATAAATCCTGCCAAGCCCTGAAAACCGGTTGCTTTGCACGCATCGCTGCACGATTGTTACGCAAATAAGCACCATCAAATTGCCATATATCTTCACTAGTCGCACTAGCTTGGGGCAAATTGCACTCATGCAGGGCAATGATCCGCACCAGCGTCCAGTAAGACACGGGCCCTTGACGGTTGCATGACGGGATCATTCGCACCGGCAATAGCCACACGCGTACACAGGTGCCAACATCGCTATGGCACATAGGCAGGCTGCGTTAAGCGCGCCCCGCTACAAGTTCTGGCGACTTGCGTCCCGGGATAGGCTACGCGAAAACTCGCACTGGACAACGCAATGTGTACACTCGTGCAGCGAATTTAGTCGTCGCTGAATGCAGCACCCGAAGTGGCAGCTGAGATAGCAGTGAGGAAGCAAATTTGGATGGAGCTGGGGATGGGATAAAAAAGAAAAAGAGCAGGCGCGGTTATCCCTTGCCTGCCCAAAGGTGCAAATCGTTAAGGCAGCGCCACTTCTACCTGGCCGTCAGTTTCGCGCACCTGATACACGGGCACACTGACATCCTCCTCGAGACACTCGCCGGTCCCGAGCACAAAGTGCTGCTTGTACAGGGGCGAGGCCACCACTAACTGCTCGCCCACAGACCCTTGAATGCCGCGCGATAGGACATTGGCTTTACCAATGGGATCGTAATTGTCCAGGGCGTAGAGCGCCCGCTCTTTCAGCGTGCGAAAGATAGCCACCTGCTTGCCCCCCACCAACGCACACACGCCGGTGCCGGGTACAATATCTTCGGATTGACACACTGTTTGCCATGCCTTGCTCATACTGTCACTCTCTATCAATTAGATAAGTTGGAAACCACCCATTTATGCCAGCGCGGGTTCCACCACCTCTACGGCGGGAATGCGCTCGCGCTCCGATGCCGGACGAATTTGTGCGCGCTCCAACACATAAGCCAAATTATCGTCGCGCGCTTCGCTGTTAATGTAATGGCTGAATCGCTTGAGTTTTTCGGGGCTTTCGATGGTTGTTTTCCACTCGCACTGGTAGTGGGCGATGTTATTGGCCATTTCACTTTCCAGCTCGTCGCCCAGCCCCAGGCTGTCGTCAATCACGACTTTTTTCAGGTATTCGAGCCCACCTTCCAGGTTTTCAAGCCACACGGAAGTACGCTGCAATCGATCCGCCGTGCGCACATAGAACATCAGGAAGCGATCCACGTACTTGATTAAGGTAGCTTTGTCTAAATCTGTGGCAAATAAGTCGGCGTGACGTGGGCGCATGCCGCCATTGCCGCAAACATATAAATTCCAGCCCTTTTCAGTGGCGATAATACCCACATCCTTTGACTGAGCCTCGGCGCATTCGCGCGTACAGCCAGACACGGCAAATTTCAGTTTATGGGGCGAACGCAGACCCTTGTAGCGGTCTTCGATCTCAATGGCCAGGCCAACCGAATCGTCCACGCCGTAGCGGCACCAGGTAGAGCCCACACAGGATTTTACGGTGCGCACCGACTTGCCATAGGCGTGACCGGTTTCGAAACCGGCGTCCACCAATTTGCGCCAGATTATGGGCAGGTCATTGAGTTGCGCGCCAAATAAATCCACCCGCTGGCCGCCGGTGATTTTGGTGTACAAATTAAATTGCTTGGCCACCTCGCCCAACACTATGAGTTTGTCGGGGGTAATTTCGCCGCCCGCCACTCGCGGCACGACGGAATAGGTACCGTCTTTTTGCAGATTGCCCAGGAAAACATCGTTGGTGTCTTGCAGGCCGATATGTTCGTCTTCAAGAATGTAGTCGTTCCAGAATGAGGCCAGAATCGAACCCACGGCGGGCTTGCAGATATCGCAACCATGACCTGTGCCGTGGCTGTCTAACAGCTCTGCAAAGGTGCGAATTTTTTTCACCCGCACAATATCGGCCAACTGTTGGCGCGAGTAGGCAAAATGCTCGCAAATGTCATTGTTTACTTCCACGCCTAACTTAGTCAGCTCGGCATCCATAACCTGTTTCACCAGAGCGGCACAGCCACCGCAGCCGGTGGAGGCTAACGTGCTGGCCTTCACATCGCCCATGGTTTGCGCGCCCTCTTGCACCGCGCAGCAAATAGCGCCTTTACTCACATCAAAACAGGAGCAAATCTGGGCCGTTTCCGGTAGCGAATCAACGCCCATCACACTGGCGGCACCGTCCACCGACGGTAGAATCAACGCATTGGGATCAGCGGGCAGATCCATTTCGTTAACGCACAATTGTTGGAGGGTACCGTAAGCATCCGCATCCCCCACCAATACGGCACCCAACAAACGCTTGCCATCGCCAGACACAATAATGCGCTTGTAAATGTCGTCCACATCATTGCTGTACACAAAACTTTTACTGCCCGCAGTACTGCCGTGGGCATCCCCCACCGAGGCCACGTCGACACCCAACAGCTTGAGTTTGGTGCTCATGTCCGCACCGGTAAATGACTCGGCGCCACCCACTATGTGAGACAAAGCCACTTTGGCCATTTGATAGCCGGGGGCAACCAGGCCGTAGATCCGCCCGCTCCACAGTGCACACTCACCAATGGCGTACACATCGGGCTTCGATGTTTGGCAGTGATCGTCGATGACAATGCCGCCGCGCTCGCCCAAGGCAATGCCACACTGGCGGGCCAGCTCATCCTGCGGGCGAATACCTGCAGAAAAAAGAATCATGTCCGTTTCTAGGTGGCTGCCATCGGCAAAGTTCATTCGATAGCGACAGCTTTCGCCGGCCACGATTTCGGTGGTGGCCTTTTGAGTGTGCACCGTCACACCCAGCGCTTCAATTTTACGGCGTAGCAGCTGACCGCCACCTTCGTCGAGCTGCACCGCCATCAATCGAGGCGCGAATTCCACTACATGGGTATTCAAGCCGGCCTGCTTTAACGCATTGGCAGCTTCTAGCCCCAGTAGGCCGCCGCCCACCACCACGCCCACCTTGGATTGCTGCGCCGAGTGCGTGATGGCTTCCAGATCTTCAATGGTCCGGTATACCAGACAGTGGGGTTGGTCGTTCCCGGGAATGGGCGGTACAAAGGGATAGGAACCGGTGGCCAGCACCAACTTGTCGTAGCCCTCGCGGCGACCACTGGCGGTCACCACCTCTTTGTTGTCAAAATCCAGATCGACAACTTTATCCGACAACACGTAATTCACGCCCTTGTCTTGATAATAACCCTCGGTGGTCAACGCCAGGTCTTGCGCTGTCGATCCGGAAAAATATTTAGAGAGTTGCACTCGGTCGTAGGCCAGCCTAGGCTCTTCGGAAAAGGTCAGCACCTCGAACTGGTCTGCCTGATCAGACGTGACTAGATTGTCAATAAATTTGTGGCCAACCATACCGTTGCCGACGACCACTATGCGTTGCTTGCTCATACCGCTTCCTCAAATCAGGCTGACAATTTTTTCCAAGGGGAAAGTTGAGATGTAAGAGTGTCTGGCGCCGTGACTGCTTCAGACTGTTGATGCGTAGGCGCCGCTGGCCACCACTGCAGTTGTTCGCGCAAATTAACAACTTCACCCACCACAATCAGCGCGGGCGATTCGATGGCATGTCGTCCGACCAGTCCAGGTAAGTCACGCAGACTCCCAGTGAAAACCCGCTGATCTGCCGTGCAACCTTTTTCTATGATTGCCGCCGGGGTGCTGTTGGCCATTCCCGCCGCACGCAGCTTGCTCGCTATCAATTCTGCGCTGCCCAACCCCATGTAAAACACCAGGGTATGACCGCTCTCTGCCAGTGATGCCCAGTTGGCTTTCACCTCTTGTTCGCCATGCGCCGTCACAAAGCTCACGCCCTGTGTGAGCCCCCGGTGCGTTAAGGGAATACCTGCGTAGGCCGTTGCGCCAGCACCACTGGTGATACCCGGCACCACCATTACGTCCACGGCGGCTGCTTTTAGCTCAAGCATTTCTTCACCGCCGCGTCCAAAAACAAAGGGGTCTCCGCCCTTTAATCGGCAAACCCGCAAGCCGCGTTGTGCGGCACACACTAACAAGGCATTCAAATCTTCCTGGGCAATAGCGTGACGATGCTTCGCTTTACCTACATACACCGCAGGTATCTGTTTTGGAAACAGCGCGCGAATATCGTCACTTACCAGGCGGTCGTAAAAAATAACATCGGCATTTTCTATGCATCGCAACGCTTTTAAGGTGAGCAGATCGACATCGCCCGGCCCGGCACCCACTAACGCCACCTGACCTGGCGACTCAGGCTGACGGGGTTTCATGCCGGCAATAATATGCACGGGTGCCGTGCGTTCGGTGTGGCTGGTCGTCGAAGACATCTGGCTATTCCTCTGCGCTCACTTCAGCGCGTTGCATTTCTGAAATCTGTAAGAGCAAGGACAATGCCAATAGTGAAAATTGAATGGGATTTTTTAAAACGCTGAAATCGTACCGGTGAAAAACGGCACGCTATATAGAAGCAAGAGCAACGCATAGGGCAATGGCACACCAAAAGAGTGCTCGCGCACCAACTTAGACACTCGACACGCCCAGCAAGCGCCCTATAGAAGTGCACCTTGCACCAGCTCGGCCCAAGTGCCATTCTTCGCTCGCACCAGATTGATACCGCACGCCCTTATTTGGCGCCCTCTCACGCGGGTATTTGCGCAATCGATGGGCATTACTGCGGTCTGCGCACACTTTTAACCCCTAAAACACCCAGCAATTCCCCCCTTGGGGCCCGCAATTGCCACTAAAACGAAAAAATTCAGGGGTATATTCAAGTTGGTTCACAAATTGCTATCTCTAGTTAGCAATGTCATTTCAGGTGCCGGCCGCAGCAACAATACGCCTGTACCGACTATGGATTACTAGGAAGCCTCATGATTTTTGGTCGTAAAAAACGCAAACCCATTAGTATCCCGGCAAAACCCGTCAAGGAGTGGAAGTACACCACCTGTAACTACTGCTCGACTGGTTGCTCCATCGAACTTGGCCTGAGCGCTGAGGGCAAGGTCATCACCAGCCGCGGGCACGCCGGTGCCGATGTCAATCGCGGCAAGTTGTGCATTAAAGGGCTGCTGGAACACGACCTGTTTCATTCGCCCGGCCGGGGCACGCAGCCGCTGATGCGCACGCGTGCACACCAGCCCTTTGAAGCCACGCACTGGGACACAGCGCTGGACACAACGGCCAGTAAAATTAAAGAGATTCAAGACAAGTACGGCCGCGATAGCTTTGCTATCGTGTCTACCGGCCAGTTACTCACCGAAGAGTTTTACGCTCTGGGTAAGTTAGTGCGCGGTCAGATTGGCACCAATAATTACGACGGCAACACCACCCAGTGCATGGCCTCGGCCGTCTCTGGCTACAAGCGCTCCTTTGGCTCCGACGGCCCGCCTGGCTGCTACGAAGACTTTGAACACACCGGCTGCCTGATGGCTTTTGGCTCCAACCTACCCGAACAGCATCCCATTATTTACTGGCGCTTGAAGGAAGCGCGCGAGAAACGCCATTTCCCCATGATTGTGGTCGATCCTCGCGTCACCATGCTGGCCCAATTTGCCGACATACACCTGCCGATTACACCCGGCACCGATACCGTGCTCATCAACGCCATGATGCATGTGATCTTTAAAGAAGGCCTGGCCGACGACGACTATATTGCTAGGCACACCCAGGGAATCGACGACCTGAAGCAACTGGTGCTGGAAAAATACGACCCCAAACACGCACAGCACATTTGTGGTATCGACGAGGACCGCATCCGTCACGTGGCCCGCGTCTACGCCAAAGCCAGCAGTGCCATGAGCATCTGGACCATGGGTATTAACCAGTCCACCCACGGCTCCGACGGCGTGTGCAATATCAACAACCTGAACCTGATAACCGGCAACATCGGCAAGCCCGGCGGCACCAGCCTGTCGATCACCGGCCAGTGCAACGCCATGGGTACGCGCGAATGGTCCTCCTGCTCGGGCTTACCCGGCTACCGCTACCTGGAAAAGCCCAAGGACCGCCAACACATTGCCGATTTTTGGGGCATCGACGCCAACTTCTTTCCGCCGGCGCGCGGCCTGGCACAAACCGACATTTTCCCCGCCATTGAATCGGGGCAAATTAAAGGTCTGTGGCTAGTCGCCACCAACCCCATGACCTCCATGCCCAATCAACCGCGTATTCGCAAGGCCATGGAGAAACTGGAATTTTTGGTGGTGCAGGATGTGTACGAAGACGTGGAAACCAACAAGTACGCGCACGTATATTTTCCCGCTGCCGTCTGGGCAGAAAAAGAAGGCTGCCACACCAATACCGAGCGTCGTGTCAATCTCACGCGCAACGTATTGCCCGCCTATGCTGACTCCAAGCCCGACTTCTGGATTTTCAAAGAAATGTCCAAACGGTTCCAGGATCGCAACCCCATAGAATTCCCCCAGTCGGCTGAAGCGGCCTTCAATGAAATGCGCGAGCTCTCCAAAGGCGACGGCCGCACGCTGGATATCTCGGGTATGACTTGGGATCGCATTGAAGCGGCGCGCGGCATTCAGTGGCCCTATAGTGAAGCCGATGCGCAGGCCGATGAAGAGCGCCTGGGTAAAGTTATTGCCATCGACACCAAAAACCGCGTTGATTACAAGGGCAATCAACGCCTGTACACAGATGGCGTGTTTCAAACCGAGAGCGGCCGCGCCAATCTAATTTGCGTGGATTTCGTCAACAACAACGAATGCCCCGACGATGACTACCCCTTCTGGTTGAATTCGGGCCGGGTTGTTGAGCACTTCCACACGCGCACGCGCACGGGGAAAATCGGCAACTGCAACAAATTCAGCCCCACGCCCTACATGGAAATGAATCCCGATGCCGCTGCGGAGCTGGGCGTAGAGCACGGCAGCTACGTGCGCTTGGTCAGTCGCCGAGGCGACGCCGTGGTAATGGTGCAAACCACCCACCGTGTGGGTCGCGACATGGTCTTTATTCCGTTTCACTTTCACGATTGTGTAAACCGTTTAACGCTGGGCTTGCTCGACCCCTACTCGCGCCAGCCCGCGTTTAAGCAAAACGCCGTGCGAGTGGAAAAAGTGGACCAGAAAGAAGCGGCACAACTGAATTTGGAACGCCGAAAGTTTTAGGTGATTTCGGCAACCGTGGATTAAAGCGCACTGTACAGATCTTGGGCGCAGAATATTTGGATCAGTAGATACAACCCTGTTACTGGCGGCACGCATGAATACATCCCTGTAGTTCTGCATCGCCTTCCATGGCGATTAAGGCCGCAAGTATCAGGGCCGTATCTACCTAAGTGCCAACGACAAAGCTGTGGTTTCTATGAGGCTCTATAAGGGCAAACGGCTTTAGCCGGGCACCAGACTCGAGGCCAAGTGGCTCACTGCTGCCGGGACCGTCAGCGACAGGAGGTCGCTGTCGAGCCCCAGGGATGGGTCTACGCGTGTCCCGGCAGGAGTGAGCCACTTGGCCACGGAAAAAATTCGTTTTAAATAGTTATAGATTGATGACGCGAGACAGGCTAATGACAGCGAAGCACGAATTACATAACCAGTTCGAACAGATTCCAGGCCGGGATTTGCCAGGCACAAATGCGACGCCAGCGGGTGAGGAGCGCTCCGGTGAGCACGGCGCCATGATTTGGGAAATTCGCACGGAAGAGCAGCCCTACGCGTTTTTGTCCGACAAAGACATCAAAGACACTAACCGCTACGGTCAGAAGATCGATCTCATCGACCTCACCGAGCACACCTTACCGGTGGGTCGATCGCTGTACATCAACGAAAATCCAGCGGTGGGCACCAACCCCAATCGCAACAAACAACACGGTTTCTTTTTTACTGCAGACAACTGCATTGGCTGCCACGCCTGCGAGGCGGCCTGCAGCGAGAAAAATGAAAATCCCGCGCATTTGGCCTTTCGCTCTGTGGGCTATGTGGAGGGCGGCAGCTACCCAGATTACAAGCGCATGAATATTTCCATGGCCTGTAATCACTGCGACAACCCCGTGTGCCTGAAGGGCTGCCCCACCCGCGCTTACACCAAACACGTGGAATACGGCGCGGTGTTACAAGATCCGGAAACTTGTTTTGGTTGCGGTTACTGCACCTGGGTGTGCCCCTACAACGCGCCACAGCTGGACCCTATCAAGGGTCAGGTGTCCAAGTGCAACATGTGTGTCGACCGCCTGGAAGTGGGTTTAAAGCCCGCCTGCGTATCGGCCTGTGTCGGCAACGCGCTGGACTTTGGCGTAATTGAAAACGTGCCGGAAAACCGCGAACAGGCGCTTACCGAACTGCCCGGTTTCCCCACGCCCGACATCACGCACCCCAACATCCGCTTTCAGCAGATTAACCAGCTGCCCGACGAAATGAAGCGCACAGACTCCATGCCACTGAAATACCACAAGGATGAAAACGGTCGCTACCGGCCTGCGGTGGACCAGAAAAAAGGCAGGGAAAAACACTGGAACTTAGCGCGTCTGTCGTCTCGAGAAAATCCACTGGTGTTGTTCACGCTCTGCTCCCAGGCCGCCATCGGCGCCTTTGGGCTCAGCTTTTTGGGCGCCGAATTCAGGCTGGAACAACTGCAGGCCTTTCGCCAGTCTGCGCTCTACGCGCCGCTGGCCATCCTCTGTTTGTTACTGGTGGGTTTTGGCCTGTTCATGTCCACCATGCACCTCGGCAAACCGCACCGCTTTTATCGGGGCTTTAACAACTTGCGCCACTCGCCAGTGTGTCGAGAAGGCCTGGGTATCGCTTTATTTATGGCGGGACTGGGCATGCACATTCTTTTTAGCCTGCCAAACAACAGCCTATTCCAATCGCTTTACCAGTGGGCACTGGGCACAGAAATTCACGCATTGATCAGCGCCAACACGGCGGCGATTTGGGCACAAGGATTTGCCTACTTTGCCATTCCCGCGAGCCTGGTGGGCCTCTACTACATGAACAAGTGCTACCGCATAGAGGCGCGTCCCTTCTGGAACCACTGGCAGGTAGCCACGGCCTTTTTCGGCAATATGCTCTCGCTGGGTGGCTTAGTGGCGGGGGCGGTGATGGTGCCCACCCTGGTCGCCACAGGCCAAAGCTACGACACGGCGCTATTACTATGCGGCAGCGCCATGGTGCTGGGATTGCTAGTGGAAGGTATAGGGCACATTGCCCACAGCCGCACCATGGGTCGTGCAGCGCACGAGGGCGGCGCCTCCTACTACATTCAAACCACCACCTTTGGCAAAAGCTTTTGGGCCCGCAACGCCCTGCTGGCGTTGAATACCCTGTGGGTCCTAGGCTTGCTCCTTGGCCTGCTGGCCTGGGATATGACCGGCCTGTACGCATTGCTGGCCTGGGCACTTGGCGGCGCGCTGCTGGTGGCCACCTCGGTAATTGGCCGTGCGCTTTTTTATGTACTTGTGGTACCTACCACTATGCCGGGCGCATTTTTCTGGAAAAACAAAGGTTTTGAAGAGCACGCTCGCGATATCGGCCTGGCCCATATGCCACAAGTGGGCGTGGTACCCTTAACCCACTAAGACTTCCGATACCTTCGACACTCACTCACCCGCCCTGCCGCACGGCAGGGCCGGAGCGCGCTATGAAACTGGACACACTACTCGATAAAACCTGCGTCATTGGCCTGTCCTATTTTGATCTGGACGGCACCCTGCTCAAACAAACCCAGTGCTGTGGGCGCGTCGTCAAGACCGATACCGACATGGGCATTACCGTCCAATTGCAGCACACCAGTGCCACGGCCAGCTCGGCGGACTTTATTCTACCGCCCAACCTGGCCGCCTGGTTTAAGGCGCCCGCCGGCCGCTACCGCAACCCCGAAGGGGGCGTCGATATCGAGAATCCCGATTATCTGGTGACCTGGGATATTCACCGCACCCAGCAAGAGCGCAGCGAAGGCCAACACGAGTGGTGGGAGTGGGTACCCAATACCCAGGCGCCACAGGTGGGCAACTAGGCTACCGCCACCAAGGCTGGGCACCAAGGGCCTGGTTGCGGTAAGCTGCCGTTATTCATGGAGTTTCTCTGCAGATGCTGATCGACCGCTTCAATCGCACCATCGATTATATCCGCCTGTCGGTCACCGACCGGTGTGACTTCCGCTGCGTCTACTGCATGAGCGAAGACATGACGTTTATGCCGCGCGCGCAGGTGCTTACCCTCGAAGAATTGGCCGAAGTGGGCACTGCATTTGCGGAGCTGGGCGTAAAGAAAATCCGCATAACCGGTGGCGAACCCCTGATCCGACGCGACGTGATGACCCTGTTTAACCGGCTGGGTCAATTGCCACTGGAAGAATTAACCCTCACCACCAATGGCTCGCAGTTAAGCCACTACGCGCAGCCGCTCAAAGACGCCGGCGTCAAACGCATTAACATCAGCCTGGACACCTTGGAACCCGGCAAATTTAAAGCCCTTACCCGCACCGGCGACCTGGCCCAGGTACTGGCTGGCATTCGAGCCGCGCAGGCGGCGGGATTTGAGCGCATCAAGCTCAATGCGGTGATCATGAAAAACCGCAACGCCGACGAGGTGCCCGCGTTAACGCAATTTGCGCTGGAACAGGGATTGGACATCAGCTTTATTGAAGAAATGCCCCTCGGCCACATTACTGAACACAGTCGCGCACTAGAATTTTGCTCGAGTGCCGAATTACGCGCGCTGTTGCAAAACCGCTTCAACTTACAGCCACTGGACGACGAAAGTGCGGGCCCGTCGCGCTATTGGACGGCCGAGCTACCCAACGGCACAGCCACGCGCAGCCGCATTGGTTTTATCTCGCCCCACTCGGAAAACTTTTGCGCCAGTTGCAATCGCGTGCGGGTCAGCGCCGAAGGTAAATTGCTTTTGTGTCTGGGCAACGATCACGCCGCCGACCTGCGACACCTGTTGCGCGCACACCCAGGCGATCGCGAAAGGTTAAAGACTGCCATCGTGGCGGCCATGCAGCTCAAGCCCGAAAAACACCACTTCAACCACGACGACGCACCGCAAATTGTCCGGTTTATGAATGCCACCGGCGGTTGAATCGCCCTCTTCTGCACAGCGGACCGCAGCCCTGTGGATGCTCGGCGCCACTCTGGCATTCTCTCTTGTGGCACTAGCCACCCGGCTAATTGGCAGCGAGCTGGCCACACTCCAGCTGTTGTTTTTACGCGCAGTGATAGGTCTGCTAATCCTGTTACCTCTATTGCCGAGCGCCCTGGGTAAACTGCGGTTATCCACCTCGGTGCTGCGCCTAAACTGTTGGCGCAATGGCTTTCATCTGCTGGGCCAATACGGTTGGTTTCTCGGTCTGGTGTGGTTGCCGCTGGCGGATGTCACCGCCATCGAATTTACCACACCGCTTTTTGTGGGGCTGCTGGGCGCGCTAATTCTGGGCGAAACACTCACCCTGCGCCGGCTGATTGCGCTGGTACTCGGGCTTGCCGGCATAGCTTGCATCGCCACGCCCTCAGTACTGGCTCTGCAACCCGTGGTGGGCTGGGTACTGCTATCTGCGCTGGGGTATGCGGCAGCACACCTGTTGACGCGATCCCTGACCCAGAGCGACCAGTCCACCCTGTCTGTTTTGCTGTGGATGTACCTGCTACAAACGCCCGTGACTGGGCTGCTGGCGCTACCCACTTGGCAATGGCCCAACGGCATTCAGTGGCTATTGCTGATTCTGATCGGCGGCTGTGCCCTGTGCGCGCACCTGTGCTTAACCCAGGCACTGGCCCGCGCGGCGGCGGCACAGGTGATCACCTACGACTATTTTCGCCTGCCGGTCTTGGCCACGTTGGGTGTCTTCCTGTTTAATGACCCGTTGAATACGGCAATGATTTTAGGCGGCCTGTGCATCTTGCTGGCTTGTTGGATAAACTTTCAAGCGACCCAGCCGGCGCCAGCTCGCTCACCCAAAAACCACAGCGCTTGTTCCCATGATGTTTAAACTGTCGCCCAAACACCAACGCCAATGGCTACTGACCGCCAGCCTGACCTTATCGATCTGGTATTTACTCATGCTGTGGGATTTGGCCCGCGGCAACAGTTTGCCCTGGCTGGCGCCTTACCTCAGCGATTTACTGCAGGTTGGCGATGGGGCACTGGTGGTCATTGCCGGGTTGGTGCCCCTGGTACTGGTATGGGGAGGCATAAGCCGGCTGTTTGCCCATTTGGCCTTGCAACAATTGGCGGTTGACCTCAAGCGCAAGCGCCGCCCCCTGTAAGCGCCCAGACTCAATCGACCCGCAAGCCGCACAAGTGCTCCACAATCTCTGTCGATTAATATTAGAAGGAAAAAAAGGGCAGCATAGCCGCCCTACAGAGGGAGGATTGACAGGGTTAAAGCAGGTCGACCTGTTTAGATGCAGTGTATTGCTGCAGGCCGAAATGGCCGTAGTTGTAGGAGTAGCTGGTTCGCTCGCCGGCGATCTGGCTTGAATGTACGCCTCCCACCCGGCAGGTGCCGGTGCCGCACACTATCTGATCGACCCAGCTCTTAATGGAGTAAACCCGCCCGGCAATGGCTTTGCCATACAGCCAATCCAAAAACGGGCTGGACACGGACAGGCCCTGGCTGCCGCAGGTGCTGTTATACACATTGTAGGGATAGACGCCACAGCTCCACAGACCGCGATAGGCGCCGGCAATGCCCACAAAAGCATCGACTTTATGGCTTTTGTTGAGCTTGATGATTTGCTGCGCCGCCAAAGTCACACCCATGGAGTGGCCAATGACATCGATTTTCCCCGTGCAGCTTTGGGCCAGTGCATCGTTAATGGCGTTGCGCACGGGCGTCTCCTCGGCTCCGCTGTGATTATTGCAACCGGCGCACGATTTGGAGCCCCAGCTAGGCCTGAAAATCTGCTGACTGCTATAGCCACGGCTGCGCAGCTCATCGTAAGTGGCAGACCAGTCGGCGGGCTCACCGGTATTGCCGTGCACCAGCACCACATTGTCGACACAGGCAGCCCATAGGGCACCACTGTAGCCGGTCAGCAGCAGACAGCTGGCTGCAAGGGTATAACGGACGCGTTTACCTAGTTTCATCGGTTGCCTCTCAGTGTTCATTATTGGCTGCCGGCACGCCGGCTTATATAACTGATACATCAACCCCTGCCACGCTATGTAAATCTGTACCCGTTAGCTATGCGACCATAGTCGCACACACCAATATTCAACCAAGTGGTTGAATATTGGTGTGTGCTGTGACATATTCAACCTATTGGTAAACTATTGGAGCAACCGTTGCCCCAGACGCCCACCCCGACGCGCCAAAAAGATCCCCTCGACCGGGTATTCATGGCACTGGCTGACCCGACCCGTCGAGCGCTGGTGCACCGGCTCACTCAGGGCGAACTCACCATGGGCGAGCTGGCGGCGGGCTTCCCCCAATCGCTGGCGGCAATCTCCAAGCACGTGAAAATATTGGAACAGGCGGGCTTAATTGTGCGCCGCAGAGACGGTCGCTCTCACTGGCTGCGCCTGGCACCAGAGCAGCTGGCCGGCGCATTGGACTGGATCAGTATCTACCGAAATTTTTGGCAACGCCGGCTCGATGCACTGGCCGATGACTTACACAAACCCGAGGATTAGCGATGTTAACACTGACGATATCGCAGGCGTTCGACGTACCTGTTACTCAGCTCTTTCAAGCCTGGACCAATCCCACTCAGTTGGCGCGCTGGTTTGCGCCGGGCGCCATGACCGTACCCACTGCCGATGCCGACGTCAAACCCGGCGGCCGCTACCGCATAGTGATGCAAAATGAACAGGGTGAACAATTTATTGTGGGCGGCGAATACCTGGCGGTGATTGAAAACGCGCGTCTGCAATTTACCTGGCGCTGGGAGGGCAGCGAACACACCACACAGGTGGCCGTTGCCTTCGAGAGCGTAACAGCAGATCGCTCGGCCCTCACGCTTACCCATTCCGAATTTACCGATCAAGAAAGCTGCGACAAACACTACCAAGGCTGGCAAGGCTGCCTTGCCAACCTCGAAAAACATCTCTAAACACCGCACGTTAACGCTTATATAACAAGGGACAACCTATGGAAATCGCAATCGCCATTATTCTGCTGGCTTTGATTCAATACATGATTTTTTCAGCACGCGTTGGATGGGCGCGCGGAAAATACGGCATCTCTGCCCCCAAAACCACGGGCGACGAAACCTTTGAGCGCATCTATCGGGTACAAATCAACACCCTTGAGCAACTGATTATTTTCATCCCCGCCACCCTTGCCTTCAGCGTGTATGTGCACAGCTTTTGGGTGTGGGTGCCGGGCGTGGTCTTTTTATTGGGGCGCCTCTGGTTTGCCCGCAGCTACGAACGCGCACCCGAAAAGCGGGCAGCAGGTATGGTGATGGGTTTCCTAGCCAACGCCAGCATGGTGCTGGCGAGCCTGGTGGCGGTGTCACTATTGCTGCTCAATAACAGCTAACACTAAGAAATTTATTCTAAGCCGTGGCCATAAAGTTGATCGCCATCTTTGTGGCCAGCCTGTATGCTGCCAGAATAAGGCACCGCAATCAGGTGCCACCCCGGTGCCTTGCGCATCCAATCCGATGCGTGCCATGACCACTCCCCGCTACCGCTATCAGACTCTGAACGTGGGTCCCACACAGGTGCATTTACGCACCCTATTAGACAATCAACAGTTTTCCGACGACCAGGGGCTGGCGGCGGCCCTGGGTATTTCGTCGGCCAACTGGCCAATCTTTGGTGTGCTCTGGCCGTCCGGCCAGGTGTTGGCGAATTTAATGCTCACCCACCAGGTACAGGGCAAGCGCATATTGGAGGTGGGCTGCGGCATTGCGCTGTCGAGCCACGTACTGAACGCCCGGCATGCAGACATTTCCGCCACGGATTACCACCCAGAGGTTGAAAATTTTCTGCTGGAAAATACCCGCATAAATGCGGGTAACTGCATCCCGTTTACCCGCACTGGCTGGGCCGATCCCATCACGGGACTTGGCTTGTTCGACTTAATTATTGGCAGTGACTTGCTCTACGAACAGGAGCATATTGCGTTGTTGTCGATGTTTATTCGTCAGCACGCCAAACCCGCCTGCGAGGTCATCTTAATTGATCCGGGTCGCGGTCATCACGCGCGCTTTAGCAAGCGCATGGTGGCCGAAGGCTTTAGCCATCGACAGTACGCACCCGATACCAGCGGCTACCTCAATGTTCCATTCAAGGGCCAGGTGCTGCACTACCAACGCCTCGCCGATGACTAAAAAAAGCCCCACCTAAGTGGGGCCAAGCCTTAGAGAGCAGTCATCGCAACGCCAGGTGCGTCAGGCATTGTCGGCAGCGCCGCGCCAGCGTCCCAGTAGCTGACCAGGCGCAAACCTTAGCCAGGGCAATACCCGCCCCAGGCGTGCAAAAATTCCGTGTTGTTCAATGAACGCCGCGTAGGCCACATAGTCGGGATCTTGCGACAGGTGCCGCTCTTCCGTGCGCGCGCGCAAAAAGTAAATGGCATTCAGTAGCAATAGCATGGCGCACTGGCGCACACTGAGCGCCGCGCTGGTGGACACCATGAACGGCATGGAAATCATCCACCACGACAAATTCTTGCTAATGTAGGCCGGGTGTTTGGTCCACCGGAACGGGCCGTTGGTAAGAATGCCGCGGTGGGTAAGATTTGAAAAACGCAGCCCAAAGGCCATGCTGGCCCAGACGTAAATGGCCAATAGGCACAAAATAGCAGCGCCCCACAACAGGTAGAAAATCTCGGACTGCCAAAACCAATGGCCCCAAGCGGGCCCCTGATCGTAGTGAATATAGGTACCGGAAAATAAACTCCAAAAAGGTTGGTAGCACATCAACGCCACTGCCCAACCTAAAAAACTGGGTTCGGTAGAGCGAATGTGGGTATCCAATACGCGCAGCGTGCACACATAGCCCACCGCCACTACCAGCAAATCCACAAAGTACAAAAAATTAAACGCCACATCGAAAAAGCGCTGAAAGCTGGATAAAACTGTCGTCCACTCCGTGTGGTACATGGCATTTAAGTTATTGCCCAGGTACACGAACATCAGTGGTAAAAAGAAGAGCTTGACCAACCAGCCCAGCAGTAGCTGGACGATTTTATCGGTGTCGGTTTTACGCCCTAACAGCACGCGACCGAGCTGCCAGTATCCATCCTTGGGCATTAACATCTTGCTGTCGACCCAGTAAAAATAGGGAATGGCCAATAACAGCCAATAGGGCAACAGCACAAAGACTAATTGAAAATAACCGTCGTAAAAGGTGCCATGGTATTCGGGAAGCACCCAATAAATCGCCGCAACGCACGCCAGGCAACCGTAAAACCCAACCAGCTTTGTAGCACAGCGGCCCCAGTGACCTTCGCGCCGACGCCAATCGATACCCGTACTTGGATTGCAATGGGATTTCAAAAAAATGACTTCACACACCGCAATGGGCAACGCAAACGCCAGGGCCACAAGGACCACGCCGTAAGTACGTAAGTTCTGCTCCCAAGGCTGATGAATAACCCAGATGGCCATTAGCAGTGCTGCGCCCAAACCGGCAAAATTAATTAACAGACTGGTGGGTGACGTTAATGGCTGGCGAGACGAGGTAGACATAGAACCTCCAGACACCGGGCGCGAGCGCCCGGCTTAAAACAAGAAAACTGGCCCACCTAAACGTGGGCACAGGTCTTACTGGTTAGACTTGATCGCGTTGATCAGCTCACCGTTGTTGGTATCGCCACTGAGTTCCCAGAAGAATGCGCCACCCAGGCCTTGGCCTCGGATGTATTGCATCTTGCCGGCGATGGTGCTCGGTGTATCGTAGCTCCACCAGTTGTTGCCACAATGTGCGTAAGCGGTGCCGGCAATGGTGCCATTGGACGGACAGGTATTTTTCAGCACTTTGTAGTCTTCGATACCCGCTTCGTAGGTGCCCTGCGCAGCGCCCGTGGCCGATCCACCGGGAGCCGACTGCGTCACACCGGTCCAGCCGCGGCCGTAGAAACCAATGCCCAACAGGATCTTGTCGCTGGGTACGCCCTTGCTCTTCAGTACCTGAATGCCGTGATCAGAGCTAAAGCCTTGGATCGGCATACCGGCGTAATCGTAAAGTGCTGAGTGTGGTGCTGTGGGACCAGTTTTTTCCCATGCGCCAAAGAAGTCGTAGGTCATCAGCATGTAGAAATCCACATACTGCGCCGCACCGCCATAGTCGGCCGCGTTCAACTTAGCTTCACCCGCACCAATGGCCGAAGTCACCAACTTGTCGGCGCCAAAGCGATTGCGCAACGCACCCATCAGATCCGAGTAACCGTAGAAGCCACTGCTGTCGCAGCTCAGGCCACACTCGTTGGGGTATTCCCAGTCGATGTCGATGCCATCAAAAACGCCGTTCCAGCGCGGATCAAATACCAGGTCGTAACAGGAATTCGCGAAGGCGTCGGCATTGGCTGCCGCCTCGCCAAAACCACCCGACCAGGTCCAGCCGCCAAATGACCAGATCACTTTCAAGTGTGGGTACATTTCTTTCAAGCGACGCAACTGGCCAAAGGAACCGCGCAATGCGCCACTGTCCCAGGTATCTGCTACGCCATCCACACTTTCTGCGGCGCTGTAGAAGCGGTCGTAGTCAGCGTAGGCATCGCCAATCACACACTTGCCGTTTTGCACATTGCCAAAGGCGTACAGGATGTGAGTGAGCTTTTCTGCCGAGCCGCTGGTGTGAATATTTTTCACATGGTAGTTGCGACCGTAAACGCCCCACTGTGCAAAGTAGCCAATGACCTTGTCACCACCAGAAGAGCTGCTGCCACCCGAGCTGGAAGATGAGCTAGTGCCTGAAGAAGAACCCGAGGACGAGCTGGTACCGGAAGAAGAACCTGACGAAGAGCTGGTACCGGAAGAAGAGCCCGAAGAGGAACTGGTGCCCGACGAAGAGCCCGAAGACGTGCTGCCACCGGAGCTGGAGCTGGAGGACGAGCCGCTGCAGTCACCGTCATTTTTCCAGGGACCGTATTCGCCACCTTCGGCGGGATTGTCGCCCTGGGTCCACCACTTGGCCGAATAACCAGTGCCCAGGTATTGCACTTTGTCGCCGCCGTTGTAAATTGCCGTGGCATTCCACAGCGGCAGACTGGCGTCACAGCTGCCGCCGGATGAGGAGCCGCCCGAGGACGAACCGGAGCTGGTGGAACCGCCCGACGATGTCGAACCGCCTGAAGACGTCGAACCACCTGAAGAGGTGGAGCCACCTGAAGAGGTGGAGCCGCCCGATGAAGAGCTGCCAGAAGAGGTAGAACCACCCGATGAGCTGCTAGAGCTGGAAGAGGTGCCGTCGTCACAGCTACCTAAGCTGTTCCAGGCTTCGGTCCAGGCCCAACCCTGGCCCGGCGCGTAGGGGCCGCCCGTTGAGCACCAACCGCCCACTTTGCAGCTATAGGCAGCGTCGAGATTTTGCACCAGATCGCCATTTGCGTAGCTTGCGCCATCGCTGTAGGCATTGAGAGTCGCGCAATCGTAAGCCTGGCTTTGGGCCGCGAAGGCACCGAGCAGCAGGAGCGCAGATATTTTCATTTTCATGGCTGAGTCCATTGAGACTGTTATTGTTCGAAGACAGCCAGGGGCTGGGAATTGCCCCTTGTCAGGAATCGCAGTACCTCAAAACGCGACGCCTGCGGCTATCGCCCGCAGTACTTCTTGTTCTCTAAGGTTGGCCAACGCAGAAATCGCAGTTACCGCCGATCTAAGGCCAGCGCCACTGAAGCACCGATTACCTCGGTGTGGTGTTCAGTTATTGTTATAAATGGCCGCCAGCAATGCGTCTTACGCGCAATGACTTACTGACAACGTTGTCCAAGATAGCCCCTTAGATACAACGTTGTCAAGCGTCAGTACACCTGATCGGACGTTACTATATCAACTGGAAATACATGCAAAGTCGCTATATTTGACGCCAATTTCGCCAAAATACTGTGAAAACCGGCGAACGATCGAATGCTCGAACAAGCCGCGACGCCGGCCGTTAGCGCCTGAATGTGAAAGGGTTATCAGACGCCTCACTACAGGATGGGGCGTCGCTCAAACCAAGGCTGGGCCAATTCTAACTGCCGTGCCAACTGCAACATGCGCCCCTCATCGAGCATCCGGCCCACAAACTGGGTGCCCAGCGGCAATCCCTTATCGGTCCAGTACAGCGGCACAGACATGGCCGGCAGGCCCGTCACATTGCCCAGCATGGTAAAGGCCATGCGGCTCATCACCCGCTCCGACAACGCAAACAGCAAACCCGAACGCATTAACAGTTTACCCAGCGGCAATCGGTGCCCCAGACGCATTTGCAGGGACTCAAAGGCCGTGGGCGGAATCACGCCGTGGGCGGCGGGCTCGCCGATTAATGTGGGCGTGAGCAACAGGTCAAACTCCGACAAGTAATTAGCCATGGCCATGCGCACCTTGTGCCAACCCTCCTTGGCCAGTGCCACGTCGGCACTGCTAAAGGAGCGGCCCAGCATGGCGGCACTCAGGGTGCCAGGCTCCAGGCTGGCGGCAACCTTGCTGCCCCAAATCTGCTTGATCTGCTCTACCTTGGCAGCCGTGTGACCACTGATCACCATCATAAAATCGCGCCACATCTGGTCTGCGTCTATGGCCGGGTGCGCAGGCTCTACTTGGTGCCCCAAATCCTTCAAAAGCTTGACCGTGTGAGCCAGGGCCGCCTTGGCCTGTGGCGATACCGTAGCGGGCACCATGGGGCGGTCTGAATAGCCGATACGCAGGGGTTTTAAGGGCCGTTCCAACCCCGCCAAAAAAGACTCAGGTGCTTTGGGGATCGCGAAAGGCGCGCCCGGCTCGGGCCCCGACAAGCAATCGAGCATGGCAGCGCTATCGCGCACCGACAGGGTGATAGGATGTCCGGCAATTGCGCCGTCCCAACTTTCGGCCTCCAGGGGCCCGGTGGGGTTGCGGCCACGGCTGGGCTTAAGTCCAAAAACACCGCAACAAGCGGCAGGAAAACGGATGGAACCGCCGCCGTCATTGGCCGATGCCATGGGCACAATGCGCGCTGCCACCACTGCGGCGGAACCGCCGCTGGAACCGCCGGTGCTGTAGCCAAGCTGCCAGGGATTGTGGGCGGGCCCGAAGACTTTCGATTCAGTACTGATCATCAAGCCAAATTCGGGCAAGTTGGATTTGGCAAAGGGCACGAGGCCGGCGGCAAGATAGCGATTGACCATTTCGGCATTTTGCTCCGGCCACCATCGCACCTCTGCCGTGCCAAAGCTGGTGGGCTCGCCGGCCAGATCATCCAATAAATCTTTCAGAATAAACGGCACACCGGTAAAGGGGCCCGTGGGCAGCTGCTTGCGCAAACGCGCCTGCGCGGCAGGCACAAAGTTGTGAATAACGGCATTGAGTTGCGGATTTAATTCTTCCAGCCGCTGTGCCGCCACCGCCAGCAATTCCGCCGGCGTCACTTCGCCCTTGCGCACCAGTTCAGCCAGACCTAGCGCGTCGTACTGGCAGTATTCAGAAAACTTCATGGCCACCTCGTTATTGTTGATTGATATCGTGCAATGCCGGTGTGTGCAAGATACACGATGGCCGCGTCCATGTGCCACAAACACAAACGGCGGCGCCCGAAGACGCCGCCGTTAGGGGTATTCGCTAATGGCGAAGCCTATTGGCTTTTGGCTTCGCTCATCCGCGCAAAAGCCGCCAGCGATGCACTCATGCTACCGGCGCCACTTTGTGCCCAACCACCGTCGACGGGCAGCACCACACCACTCACATAGGCGCCTAGATCGGAGGCCAAAAACAAACAGGCGTTGCCAATGTCTTCGGTTGAGCCCATGCGCTTTAATGGTACAGATTCAACGCAGGCCGCGCGCATTTCTTCGGTGGGCGCCAGGCGTGCCATGCCTTCCGTTTTATCTATGGGGCCCGGCACAATGGAATTAATGCGCACCCCCTTGGGACCCCACTCCAGCGACAGTGTGCGAGTAATCATGTCCACACCGGCCTTGGCGGAACATACATGGCTCTGTGCCTCCATGGGTATAAATGCCTGCGGCGCAGAAATATTGATGACGCTCGCGCCGGGCTTTTTCAAGCAGGGATAAACTGCCTGCATCACGTGAAAGGTACCCATTAAGTCAATGTCGATGACGGCTTTAAAAGCATTGGCAGACATACCCATGGCCGTGGCCGGGAAATTGCCGGCCGCACCAGACACCACCACATCCAAATCATCGAAGGCCGCGTGCACACTGGCCACGCCCGCCTTGATGGCATCAGGCTGGCGCACGTCCGCAGCAAATCCCATGGCATCGCTACCCAGGGCTTTCAGTGCGGCGACGGTATCGTCCACCTTTTCCTGCGAGCGACTGGCCACTGCCACCCGGGCACCGTGTTTGGCGAATAACTCAGCCACACCGCGGTTAATGCCGCTGGTTCCACCCACTACCAAAACATTTTTACCGGTAAAATCTAACGTGATACTCATGTTAATTTTCCCTTAAATTTTTACATCGTATTAATGCACTGAACTCAGCGCACAAGTTAGCTAAAGCTCGAAAAATCAGGTTTGCGTTTTTCGAAAAACGCTGTCGCCGCCTCTTTAAATTCTGGCCCCGCAAGCCCCGTGGCGAAGGCGGCAAATTCCGTTTGCATTACCGCCTCGGCCTTATCCAGCAGCGGCTTGCGCAACAACGCTTTGGTCGCGCGCACGGCGGCCGGCGGTTGATCTGCCAAGCGCAGGGCTTGCGCGCGCGCTTTTGCATTAGGGTTTGCTTCAACACCATTGATAATGCCCATGGCAGCCGCCTGCTCGGCATTAAAAGCCTCACCCAACAACAGCAATTCGGCGGCGCGCGCCTGGCCAATTAAGCGCGGCACAAAAAAGGAAGAGGCATATTCCGGTACCAATCCCAGATTAACAAAAGGCATTTGAAATTTAGCGCTCGTATCGGCGTAGGACAGATCGCACTGTAGCAAGAGCGTAGTACCCACACCCACCGCGGCGCCCGAGACGGCTGCCACAACGGGCTTTGGGAAATGCAATAACGCCATTAAAAACTGCACCACCGGATTGTCGGCATTGAGTTCACCACCCGCCATAAAATCCTGTAAATCATTGCCGGAGGTAAAGCAATCGTCAGTGCCGGTAATCAGCGCGACGCGTATGTCGCTGTCCTGCGCCGCTGCATTCAGGGCGTCGGCCAACTGACTATACATGGCCCGCGTAATGGCGTTTTTTCGCTCAGGGCGATTGAACTGCAGCGTCAGCACGCGCTGCTCGCGGTGAATCACAATATGCTCGTCCATAATAATCCTGCTCTAAACCTTGCTCAGACTTTGAATCGCTTGAGTGTAGCAGTCAGGCGCCAGGTTTCAGTGGCAATTGCGCCCATTTTTTGTGGTAGAAACGACTGATGACTCGGTGGTCTACTACGTCTTAACACTAACTACCTAGACAAAGCCCGACCACTGTACGCTATGCATACCCAAAGACTCGAATTCTTGCCCCTCGACGAGACTCATGCCGCGCTCCTGCTGGCGCTCTTTAACGATCCCGACTTTCTACAGTACGTCGGCGACAAGGGCTTGCGCACCGAGACCGAGGCCCGCGAGTACCTGCGCGCGGGGCCCATGGCTGAGCGGCGTCGCTCGGGCATTACCAACTACGCGGTGCGAATGCTGGGCACTACCGCTTGGCTCGGCACTTGTGGCCTGCTCCAGCGGCCCTATCTGCCGGGACCAGATATCGGCTATGCCTTTCTGCCCGCCGCCCGCGGGCAAGGCATTGCGCGCGAGGCGGCTCGAGCTGTCGTTCAGCAGGCCGACGCCGACGGACGGCCTACACTCTGGGCAATGGTGCATCCGGACAATGCGCGATCGGTTGCGCTATTGACTTCCTTGGGCTTTACCGCACCTGCACGCGACTGCCCTTGCCCGCTGCCCAATACCCGCGTACTGGTGCGCCAGCGCTCGGCCATAGAAGACTAAAACGGCACTACTGCCAAATGTTCAACCAACACAGGAACGCCCCATGCACTGTATTTACCGGCTGAAAGCGCTACTGCTAAGCGCACTTTTTCTGCTGATCGCACTCCCCTCGTGGAGTGCTGCACTTCAATTGGAAGACGTTTTTCAACTGGCCTACGCCAGTGATCCGCAACCAGACAGCCGCACCAACCGCGTGATATTTGTGCGCAATTACATGGATCGACAAAGCGATCGACAGCGCAGCAATATCTGGCAGCTCGACGTGAAAAGCGGCGAAGCGCTGCCTCTTACATCGGGCCATTTCAGCGACCGCATGCCGCGTCTGTCACCCGATGGTAAACGTCTTGCATACATTTCCGATCGCAGCGGTAGCCAACAAATTCACCTGCTGTGGCTAGCCAGTGGTAAAACAACCGTGCTATCGCAATTGACTAAAGGTGCCAGTCAATTGACCTGGGCCCCCGACGGCAGTGCGCTATTTTTTACGCAGTTTGTCGCGGATAAAAGCGCGCCCCCAGTAACACTTCCCGGGAAACCCGAAGGCGCTAAATGGGCCAAGCCGCCAGTCTTTATCGACGCCACTTACTACCGCGCCGACGGCGCGGGCTATCTCACCAAGGGCTACAAGCAAGTTTTCACCTTAGACGCCAACGGTGGTCAGGCCCGTCAGCTCACCCGCGCGCCAATGGATCACAACGGACCGCTGAGTATCAGTCCCGATGGCCGTAGCCTCTATTTTTCCGCGGTTAAAAACCCAGAAAAGGACATACTTAACAGCGATATTTATCGCTTAGACATTGCCACGCAAACTGTAGAAAACGTTGTGACTAGACCCGGGCCTGACGCACACGCTCGGCTATCACCCGACGGTAAAGTTCTGGCGTTTACGGGCTTTGAGGATAAGTTAAAACTGTACGAGGTAACGCGCCTCTATATGCTTGACCTTGCCTCCGGCAAGGTACACACAGTAACCGAGTCGCTGGAGCGCGATGTCAAAGATTTTCACTGGCGCGCAGACAGTAAAGGCGTGTACTTGAGCTACGACGACCACGGTGAATCCATTATTGCCTGGCAGCCACGCACCGGCAAAGCCAAGATATTAACGCGCGATCTGGGCGGCACTGTGTTGGGGCGCCCCTATGCCAGTGGCGATTTCAATATACACGACGACCTGTTGACCTTTACCCATAACAGCACGCAACGGCCTGCAGAAATTGCCGTCATGTACCCACGCAAAGGCAAGGTTAAGCTACTAACGGAACTCAGCAAGCCGTTGATTCAACACACACAGTTGGCCAAGATTGAAACACTCAACTATGCATCGAGCGTCGACCAGTTGCCCTTGCAAGCCTGGATTGCCTACCCACCGGGCTTTGATCCCGCCAAAAAATACCCATTGATGCTGGAAATTCACGGCGGCCCCGTTGCCAATTACGGCCCACGTTTTTCTGCGGAGGTGCAACTCTATGCGGCTGCTGGCTATGTGGTAGTCTACGCCAACCCACGCGGCAGCGATTCTTACGGTCCCGCCTTCGTCAACGAAATTCATCACAACTACCCATCGCGCGACTACAACGATTTGATGGATGCTGTCGATCAGGTAATCGACAAGGGCTTTGTCGATCCCGACCGTTTGTTCGTTACCGGTGGTAGTGGTGGCGGCGTGCTCACCGCCTGGATTGTGGGCCACACCCAACGTTTTAAAGCGGCGGTAGTCGCCAAGCCCGTCATCAATTGGATTAGCTTCAGCCTCACTGCCGACTATTACCCGTATTTTTCGCGCTATTGGTTTGACAAAAAGCCCTGGGAAGACAGTGCCCATTACATGGCCCGCTCGCCCATCAGTTACGTGGGCAATGTCACCACGCCCACCATGTTACTCACCGGTGAGGCCGACTACCGCACCCCCATGTCTGAAACCGAGCAATATTATCAGGCGTTGAAACTGGCGGGCGTCAAAACCGCCATGGTGCGCATTCCCGAAGCCGGCCACAGCATTACCGCACGCCCTTCAAATTTAATGAACAAGGTCGCCTATATTCTCTGGTGGTTTGCCGAGCACGGCGGTCCACAGCCCAAGGGTCTGGATACGTCGGCACAACACTGAGTTAACAACACTCACAGGCAGCCCAGGCTGCCTGTGTAAAGTTTTTCGTCAATGATGTTTTATGTGCCACTGGTGGATATATCTCTATCGGCACTTATTGCCAATTAGCCTTTTTTAACCGGGAAAGAACTTTGCTAGACTTGGGGTGATTGCGGCATATTATTTTTGCATTACTGCTGACCGCGCTGCATCTGAACAAAGTGAACCTTGGCAGCTTAAATGTTCAGGCTATCTCGGTGCACTGACGGACTCAGAGTCGTGAGCAATCAAGATGCGCAGAGCCACTCAGCGGCGAAATGCGTCGCTATTTAGGTTTTGCCCACTTTCTCGACAGGCGCATTGCTCTGCACTAAAAAGCAAATTGAGAAATGAAACAGACACTTTCAGGCAATACCCAGGCGATACCCAGGCGATACCCAGGCAATACATAGTCACGGCAGCCTAGATATCGCAACACAGCCAAGGTATTTAGCAACCGAACCCAAACCCTCAACACACCCGCTAGATCGCAACAGGGAAAGTAGTACCCCGTACAACACAAGGAGAATAATTGTGAGCCAATCAGCAAAACAAAACCCTTCACACGCACACAGCGGGCAATATCTGGGGGAATCTGCAAATCGCTCCTTGTCGGCCGATCAAGTCTCCGGGTTGGACGTGGTCTTTATCGATAAATACATAGATCCCACAAAATCCTACGAGCTACTGAAAAAGTTGCAGGAAAAATTTTCCTTTAGCGACCACACCCGACAGCAATTAGCCAGCGGTTATCCCGTGGTTATCAAACACAATACCGACGCTAAAAGCGCTCAGAAGCTGGTGGCCTATATCAACGATCTGGGGGGCGACTGCTGGATGCAAGACAGTAGCCCTGAAGGCTTTGTGGATAGACGCGCTGACAATCGCCGTTTAACGGTAGACCGTCGGCTTTTACACCGCGGTTGGGCCATAGTGCCCGACCGCCGTAAAACCCGCGAACGCCGCGTATTTTTTCACTGAGAGAACCCGGGCTCACACGATCCTGCTGCACGCAGGGCAGCGGTCATTACGCCGGCCGCTGCGTCCTGCCCTCTAAACCTGCCCCTCATCTATTTACCAATGCCCGGCCGCCATTGCGGCCTATCACTTGCCAGCCCCCCAGACGCCACTGGTACACTGAGCAACGCGCACAATAACAGTAATAATTCGCAACCCAGAGGCTCCCATGAATCTGTTACACCATTTCGCCACGCCTACGCGCAAGTTGCGCCCAATTGCATTGGGCGCGCTCATTTGCACACTGCTGAGCCCCGATCCTAGTTTGGCCGCAGACCTATTAATTTCCAATATTCAGGGCTACAGCCACAGTCATGCGGCACCTGCAGGTGCCGCGCCCTTTACCTTTAACGCTCTGCTGATTCGCGATGGAAAAGTATTGACCACCAATGCCGAGCGCATCGCGGCGTTGACGCGTGAAGATACACAGGTGATCGATGGTGCCGGGCGCACGCTACTGCCCGGATTGATCGACGCCCACGGCCATTTAGCCGGTCTGGCGCAATCATTGGCAAGTGTCGATTTGCGCGCGAGTCAGTCGGTGACTCAAGCTGTCGACGCTGTTGCAGCCTTCGCGCCAAACACTAAAGCCCCATGGGTAACCGGGCGCGGCTGGAACCAGGAAAATTGGCCCGATAAACGCTACCCCAAGGCTGCACACCTCGATGCATTGGCGATCGATAAGCCCGTGGTACTAGAGCGCGTAGACGGGCACGCCCTTTGGGTTAACAGCCAGGCGCTAAAACTGGCCGGGATTACCCGAGACACACCCGACCCGGCGGGCGGCCAGATAGAGCGCAATGCAGCAGGTGAGGCCACCGGTATACTCATCGACAACGCCATGCAACTGATTACCAGCAAACAACCTCAACCCACACAACAGGAACGTCAGCACCAGCTGGATACGGCGTTTAAGCACCTATTGCAACAGGGCCTCACCGGTGTGCACGATGCCGGCGTGGGTCAATTCATGATTGACGAGCTGAGTCGTCGTGCACAGGCCGGCACACTGCCTTTGCGGGTGTATGCCATGCTCGACGGCAGCAGTCCGGATCTGTCGCGCTGGCTCAAGGCCGGGCCTATTCAGGACGACCGACAAATGCTCGCCATCCGCAGCGTGAAATTGTACGCCGACGGCGCGCTCGGCAGCCGCGGCGCAGCACTGTTGGACGACTACGCCGATGCGCCGGGCAATCGCGGTTTAGCGGTCACCTCACAGTCTGCATTGATGTCGCTGTTTAGCCAAATAGACGCCGCCCAATTTCAGATTTGCGTGCACGCCATCGGCGACCAGGGCAACCGGCAGGTATTAGACAACTTTGATCAGCTGTTCAAGAGCGGTGGCAATCGCGGCTTGCGCCATCGCGTAGAGCACGCCCAGGTTGTCGCGCCCAATGATTTATCGCGCCTGGCTCAACTCGGCCTGGTCGCCTCCATGCAACCGACTCACGCCACCAGCGACATGCACATGGCAGAGGATCGTCTGGGGCAAGGGCGACTCCAGGGCGCCTATGCCTGGCGCACCCTCCTCGCCGCCGGCACCCGCATGGCCTTTGGCTCAGATTTTCCGGTAGAGCCCGCCAATCCCTTTTACGGTATTCACGCGGCAGTCACTCGGCAGGATCACCGCAATCAACCCGCGCAGGGCTGGCGCATGGACGATGCGGTCTCCGTTAGCGAGGCGATCAGCCTGTTTACCCGCGACGCGGCCTGGGCTGCGCACATGGAATCGCATTTGGGTACGCTGGAACCTGGGCAGTGGGCAGATTTTATACTTTTAGACAGCGATCCCTATCAGAGTCCACCCCAGCAATTGTGGCAGTTAAAGGTGGCGCAAACTTGGGTAGCCGGCGAGCGGCGCTGGCCCGCCGCCGCTGCCGTCAGAAACTCGGACAAGCACGCGCAGCAGTGATGTTCTTCAATTGCATTTTCCGCCGGGCCTGAGTATGTTTGTCCCTTAAAAAAATAATGTAGAAAGATTGCCCGATGATTGACTCACAAGACCGATTGAACGATCGCCGCATTGCCCAGTGGCTGCTTTTTTGTGCCAGTGCGATTTTTTGTATGATTATTTTAGGCGGCGTCACACGACTTACCGAGTCCGGGCTTTCTATTGTGGATTGGAAGCCGGTAACGGGAATTCTGCCGCCGCTAAGCGACACGGCTTGGCACGCGGAATTTGAGCGCTATAAGCAATTTCCCGAATACCAAAAAGTCAATCGCGGCATGAGTCTCGACGATTTCAAAACCATTTTCTACTACGAATACGGCCACCGGCTCCTGGGCCGACTCATCGGCGTATTTTTTCTACTGCCGTTTCTTTACTTTTTATTTGCCGGTCGGATAAAAAATGGCCTTTCACCCAAACTGTGGGGGTTATTCGTTTTAGGTGGATTGCAGGGGCTGCTGGGCTGGTACATGGTGAAAAGTGGGCTAGTCGACAACCCCCGGGTTAGTCAGTACCGGCTGGCGGCACACTTGGGCTTAGCCGTGCTCATTTACGCGTACATGCTGTGGCTGGCACTCGATTTACTGCAACCCAGAGCGGGTGGGCAGCGCTTTGCCAAACGCGCACAGGCCCTGTGCGGCCTGTTATTTTTAATGATTCTAACCGGCGCATTGGTAGCCGGTACGCGTGCGGGCTTGGTGTACCCCACTTGGCCACTTATGGGCGACAGCTTCTTCCCCAGCCAGCTCTACCACACACAACCTTTCTGGCTGGCGGCCTTTGAAGACCTGACCACCATACAATTTAATCACCGCATGCTGGCCTACACGCTGGTCGTCTTGATCGCAAGCTTGTCATTGTGCATCTGGCGCCGGCGACCAACCACACAAACCAAAGTGGCCGTATGCCTACTGAATGCAACCCTGCTTGTTCAAGTCAGCCTGGGTATCGCTACCCTGCTGCATCAAGTGCCGGTGGGTCTGGCCGCCACCCATCAGGGTGTGGCCATCGCACTGCTCAGCTGCGCGCTGTTTTTGGCACACAGCCTGCGCCTGCCCGCGCGCTAGCTTACCAGGGCAGCAGCTCGCCATTGGCGTGGCGAAATTCGCCAGTATTGTCCAGATTGAGCGCCTCTATGCGCGCGCGCAGCCGACTCGCCGCCTCTTCCGCGCTAATGTCGCCGGCGTGATTAACCATCGCTGTCTGAACAAAGCCCGGATGCAGTAGTGCCACCGCCACGCCCTTGGGCGCCAAATCCACGGCCAGCGATTTGCCCGCCACGTTTAGCGCCGCCTTTGACATCCGATAGCCGTAGTAGCCCCCGGAAGTATTGTCTGCCACCGAGCCCATGCGGCTGGTAATCAGCGCCACTTTCGCACCGCGCGGCAAATTGCCCAGCAGCGCCTGGGTGACCCGTAGGGGGCCCAGTGTATTTACGGCAAATTGGCGCTCGATGTCGCGCCAGGGCAACTCCCCCAACTGATCCCCCACCAACAAACCCGCATTGTTGATCAATAGATCAATGGTCGAGTCGCCCAGGGCGCTTTGCAGCCGGGCAATGCCGGCTTCATCGGTCACGTCCACCCGGTCAATGACCGTGGCACCGCTGGCCCTCAGGGCTTCACTGGCATCGCGGCACACGGCCGAAACCCGGTGCCCCTGCTGGCAATACTGTTGTGTTAAGGCCAGACCGATGCCCCGGTTTGCGCCAGTAATGACTATGTGCATACATTCTCCATGTTCAATCTACTGGGTTTGATAAGCGTTTCAGGACGGCACCATGGCGCCAAAGGTGGTGCCCAGCCAACGGCAAATGGCCCGTCCATCGTTTAAATAAGCGCGCCCGGTTACGGGCGACACAGGGACGCCTTCCGGTTCCACGCCTGGCGGAAAGACTAGCGCTGGGCAATTCTGCAAAGCTTCGCCGAGAGCCTCCAGCAGCGCCGCGCGCGGCCGCTCAAAGGCGATGGTTTGAATGTCCACCACCGCCGCCATGGCGGGTTCATATTGAAAGTAACCCAGCACCAGGGCGCAGTCTGGGCAAAATTGATTGGCCTCTGGCCCATAGTGGGGCGCGAGTAAATACAGTAGGGGCTTGGGTTTTGTCATGGCTTTCTCTATTCTGCTGTGACCGCGCGATAAAAATTTGACAGGAGAGTAGCATGTTAGCACTGCGTTTTCGGAATCTAAGCCAGCGCGTAGGTGGCGTCTTGCTTTTGGCCCTGGCGCTATCCCCTTTGGCAGGGGCAGATACTGCCAGCGTCCCAGACCCGGCGCAAAAACACACACTCATATCGCAATTGGCAGGCTTTCAACCATTTGTCGATAAAACCTACCGCGCAGACATGTCTGCCGATGCGGGAAAGCCTGTGGTGGATATTGCGCGCTGGGAGCGCGCGCTCAACGGTACAGCCATTCGCATACTGCATTCAATTAACCGGGGTGAATACGGCGGCGAATCCATTATTTTCTACGACCAACAAACGCAAAGCTTGCGCTTTTACTATTTCACCACTGCCGGTTTTTACACGCAGGGACAGGCGCACTTTGACGGTCATCAATTCGTCAGTGTCGAGCAGGTCAAAGGCAATAAAGACGGCATTACACAAGTAACCGCTACAGCGACACCTCAGCCCGACGGCAGTTTTGTGATGGAGTCTGTTTACATGAAAGGTCAAACGCCGGCCTCGCGCAGCCGCGCCCACTACCACCCAATTACCGACCAGCAACCTCAATTTAAATAGCGCCTCCGCGGCCGTCTATCAAAGGAATCGCTCCATGAAAACCATCGGCCTAATTGGCGGCATGAGCTGGGAATCCAGTGCCCACTACTACGCGCTGCTCAATCGCGAAGTGCGGCGCCAGCTGGGCGGATTACACTCGGCCAAGATTCTAATGGCCAGCTTGGATTTCGCAGATATCGCCACCTTGCAACGCAACGGCAACTGGCAGCAGGCCGGCGATATCCTCGCGCAGCACGCCAAACATTTGGAAATCGCCGGCGCCGATCTTCTGCTGATTGGCACCAACACCATGCACAAGGTAGCCGATACGGTCAGCCAGGCGATCGATATTCCGCTTCTGCATATTGCCGATCCCACGGCGCAGGCGCTGCAGGCGGCGTCATTTCACTCGGTGGCACTGCTGGGAACACAATTCACCATGGCTGAAGATTTTTACCGGGGGCGCTTGCGCGATCGCTACCAGCTGCAGGTGTTAACCCCCGACGAAGCAGAACAACACAACATACATCGCATTATTTTTGACGAGTTGTGCCAAGGAAAATTCTTGGACGAGTCGCGGGCTGAGCTACAGCGCGCGCTCGACAAACTCGCCAGTCAAGGCGCGCAGGCAGTCATTCTCGGCTGCACGGAATTGGGACTGCTGCTCAAAGCAGAACACTGCGCGCTACCGCTGTTCGACACCACTGAGCTGCACGCCAAAGCCGCTGTGGCCGCCGCTCTGGCGTAACGCCGTTAAGTTTCGCTACCCCAAGCAATTAATTCACCGCAAATAAAGGCGCGACTAATACCAAGGTCTAGTGGCCAGCCACACCCCGACTGCTAGGGTAGACAGGCTGCCATGGAGGCACTGCGCCGGCGAAGGCTAGGCCAAAATTGCGCCGGGCCTACCTGTCTATAGCCCGCGCCCGATGGCCTTCCCCCTTGCCGACGCCCACCGAGCCCGAGCCTATCGGCCTGGTCACACCTGCGGTATCGGTCTTCCAGATTTTGCGCTAACAAGGCGCTGGCTCAAACAATTCAATAACAAAAAGTGTTTGGAGCAATGACAATGAAAAACCTACTACGCGCGCCCTGGGCTGCGCTGCTTGCCTGTAGCTGGCTATTTTTTTCCGCCCATGGAATGGCGGGCAGTTGGCAAAACAATGTGGCATTGGGTGGTTTTAATAAGGTACATATCTACACCCCTGACAGCCAATCGCCCATTGGCAACGGGCAATCACTGCTTATTGTTTTACACGGGTGCACACAAAGCATTGATGCCTTCAAAACGGCGAATCTCGCACTGGCGGCCGAGCAGTACGGCATGGTCATCGCGGTGCCAGACGCCATGAATAAATCCGGCTTCAGTTGTTGGCACTACTGGGATGCCACAAAATCGCGCAATCACAAGGATTATAAAAACCTGATTAACCTGGCCAATGCCTTGAGTAATGATAGCGCTCGCGCCATCGATCCCGATCAGGTGTACATTGCCGGATTAAGTTCGGGCGCCGCCTTTGCCAATACCACTGCCTGCCTGGCGCCAGACGTGTTTGCCGGGATGGGCATTAGCGCCGGCCCAAGCATTGGCACCAGCTCCAGCGGTGCCATTGGCGCCTGTGAAAGCGCCAATGTCGCCAGCCGTTGCAATAGCTACGCGGGCAGTTACAAGTCGCACTTCGCCACCCAAATTGCCTCCATCGCCCACGGCGACAAAGACACCACCGTGGACACCTGTTACAACCAGCAAAATGCCAACGGCATGGCCGGCGTCTATGGCGTGTCGATTCTCAGCGGCAGCCAGACCATCAGCGAGGGCAATAAAGCCGCCGAGCAATTCATGTGGCAAAACGGTCGCGTCTCAATGTTATGGCTGAACAATCTGGATCACAGCTGGTCCGGTGGCGCCGGTGCGTCGGGCAGCTACGTCAGCAGCGCAAGCATTAACTACGCCAGCTATCTGGGCGAGTTTTTCAAAAACAACAATAAGCGAGTTAGCCGCAATACGGCGCCCACGCTCAGCTCGGTCGCCGCCAGCGTCAGTGGCAGCAGCTTGTTGATCACCGGGCGCGCCAGCGACTTGGAAGGCAGTGTGGTGTCTGTGAACGTTGTGATTGATGATTTTGACACCAGCACGCCGCCGCTCGAACTTTCCACTACACCCGATAGCGCAGACAATTTCGCCATCAGCGCTCACAATCTCGCCGACGATCTCTATGAGATTGCCGTTACTGCAGCGGACAACGAGGGCGCTGTGACGTCTCCGGCCACTGTGTTAACCCAACGGGTTGGTCCCGAGCCGCCCGCCACGGCACCGGTTGTGCAATCGGCCACGGCCAGTGTCAACGGCCAGTGCGTCACTCTCTCCGGCACCGTATACGACGACAACGGCAATTTGGCGAGCGTCAGTGCGAGCTTTAACAATGGTGCGCAATCGGCCAGCGTCGATGGCACCCAGTACACCGTCACCCAATGCAACCTGCCGGGTGGTAACAACAGCGCCACCGTTACCGCCACCGACACCACCAACCTGAGCGGCCAACGCACCGTGCAATTCACCATCGACGCCGGCTCCACGGGCAACTACAACCACCATATCAATCTGGGCCACATTACCTGGGGCGACGGATACTCCGCCTGCTATCTGGCGTTTGGCACTAGCGCCTTTACCATGCGCGAATTCAGCGCCGGCAATAATCAGTGCGAATGGATTGCCGACGGTGAGCCCAGTTGCAATGGTCCCGTGCAGGCCTGTGCCGGCGGCGGAATAGAAGATGCCGACGGCGACGGCGTGGCCGACAGTGTTGACAATTGCCCGCAGGCGGCCAACACCGATCAAGCCGATAACGATGGCGACGGCATTGGCAACGCCTGCGACAGCACACCCAACGGCGATACCCAGCCCGATGCCGATGGCGACGGCGTGGCAGACGCACTCGACAATTGCCCCAACACCGCCAATGGGGATCAAGCCGACAACGACGGCGACGGCATTGGCAATGTCTGCGATAGCACGCCCAATGGCGACTATCAGTGCACGCAGACCACAGCCAGTAACTACAGCCATGTGCAGGCCGGACGGGCCACCACCAGCGGCGGCTATGCCTATGCGCTGGGCTCGGGCAGCCGCATGGGGCTGTACAACACCTACTACAGCAGCACCCTGGCACAAACCAGTGCCGGTTATTACATCATCGGAAACTGCCCCTAGTTCCTGGCGGCGATCGGGCGTGGCAGCGGCTGCACCCGATCGCGCTAGCTACGGGTAATGACAAGGGCCGCGCTAGGCTGCTGCCAGCGAGAAGCGAAAGCAACTACCGCGGCCCGGTTCCGACTCCACCGCAATGCTGCAACCGTGCAGATCCAAAATGCGTTTCACAATAGCCAATCCCAATCCGGTGCCCTGCTCACTGTGTCGGGCCGCCGATTGGCTGCGGTAGTAGCGCTCAAAAAGATGCGGTAATTCTTCCGCACAGACGCCAATGCCGGTGTCTTGCACGCTCACGTTTACCCCTTCGGGTGCGCTCGCGATAAGTAGATTTACCCGCCCACCCTCGGGTGTATAGCGCAGTGCATTGTCGAGTAAATTTTCCAGCACTCGCTCAATCAACGCTATGTCTGCGTGCACTGGATGCGCCAGGCCTTGGCTTTCAAACGACAAAGTAACCGCCTGTGCCTTGGCCTTGAGTTCAAACTTTTGCATCACATCCTGCAGCAACTCAGCCAGAGAGAATTGTTCTAACGTTGGTTCAATCCGCCCGGCATCCAACTTGGACAATTCGAACAATTCGCTCACGAGTCGCCCCAAGCGCTGGCAGTGCTTGTAAGCGGTGGCCAAGTATCCATTGCGTTCACCGGGCGAGAGTCGCTCGCCTTTCACGGTCAACACCTCTAGATAGCCCTGCATAGAAGCCAAGGGCGTGCGCAAATCGTGCGAGACATTGGAAATTAATTCGCGCCTGAGCCGGTCGGTTTCCTCCAGGCTTTGCATTTGCGCGATAATGCGCGCCTGCATGGCCGAAAAGGTTTCCGTCATCGCCACAATTTCATTGGGATTTTGACGTATATCTGCACTGGTAAGCAGTTGCTGCTGGCGCGCAAACTGCTGCATGGCAGCCGACAGATTGCGCAGCGGCCGAGTCAACAAACTGAACAGTAAAACCCCGGCGACCAAACCAAAAATCAACAGCGCCAATATAGCCCCCGCCGCCCATTGCAGACTGTAGCTGCCTTTCAAAGAATCGCTGAGCGTGCTCACATTGGCACCGCCCAATATCACGTACAAGTAACCTTCGGGATTGTCTGCCGTCCCCACCGGAAATGCCGAAAAAACCTTAGCGCCCGCATTGGCGCGCGGGTCTGTGCCCAACACCGGTGTTTGCTCTGGTTGCGCCAGCCAGCGTTGTATAGGTGCCAGGTCAACCTGGGTGCGCAGCACATCGTCGGCGGGAATACCTTGGGCAACGATCTGTCCCTGCGCATTCAACAAATAGACTTCCACAATGGGATTGACCACCATAACGAGATTGGACAGCTCCGTCATGGCTTCATAATTCACTTGCCCCTGTGTAATCAAGGGCGCGCGATCGACAATGTACATGGCCAAACTGCGGTTAATCCGCTGGGTAATCTCCTGGTAATGTCGGTCGCTGCTCCACAATATCAACGACACATAACTCAGCCCAATCACGCTAAACAGCAGCAGAAAACTCAAGCTCAGGCGGGTGCGCAAACTCCACTGCTGCCACATCATGCCCACTCCCCAAACTTATACCCCACACCCCAGACGGTTAAAATATATTGAGGTTTACTTGGATCGGTTTCTATTTTTGCGCGCAGGCGATTGATATGGCTATTTACTGTGTGCTCGTAACCTTCGTGACCGTAACCCCACACATCGCGCAACAAGTCCATGCGCCGAAAAACTTTACCGGGATATCGGGCAAAGTGCAGCAGCAGATCAAATTCGCGGGCGGTGCATTCCACCGACTGGTTCGCTACCTTTACCGTGCGCCGCTCGGGGTCCAACCAGAGGTCGCCGACGGCGACAGGGGCCGCAGCGGCGATAGGCGGCGAACCACGCATATCGGCCCGGCGAATCAATGCCTTTACCCGCGCCACCAACTCGAGCGCGCTGAAGGGTTTGGTGAGGTAATCGTCGGCGCCCAGCTCTAAGCCCAGCACCCGGTCCAACTCCGTCGCTCGCGAAGTGAGCATCAGCACAGGCGTTTGATTGCCCTGGGCGCGCAGCTCGCGACAGACATCCAAACCGTCCAAGCCCGGCAGGCGCAAATCCAGCAAGATGACATCCCAGCTTTGGGCCATGGCTAAACGCAAACCCTCGGACCCCGTGTGCGCCAGCGTGCAGTCAGCCGATAAATCAGCTAGTTGCAATTGCACCAGCTCGGCTAAATCGCGCTCATCCTCAATAATTAATACCCTGCGTGGGGTTTGCGGGTAAGCCAGCAGTTGGGCACTCATAAAAGCCTCTGAGAGTTGGAATAACGTCGCACGTGCCGCCACACTCCGCGCGCTCACAGGCGGAGGTGTGGCGGCCTGAACAGACTGGCTATTGGGTGCGGGTTACCGTCACCTGCATGGCCGGGTTATCAAATCTGTGTAGCGCCGTTAACGTGGAATTAGCCAGGCCATCCTCGGCGCTGATCACACCGCTGTGCATCAACACCTGGTTGGCATCATCGCGCTCGGCGTTAAATCCCTCCTGCGCGCCGCCGTTAGCCGCCGGACCTGGCACTGTGTCGGCGGACTCGCTGTTTGCTTCGGTGCCAGCGTCGTAGACCAAAGTGGACACACTGATGGAGTCCCCGACGGCCAGATTTGTTACATCTAAGCCCGACACCGCACTCATGGCATCGTTGGTATTAACCAACATGGTCACCAATGACAGCGAGAGCGCCTGTGCCTGTTCGGCCGTCAGTTCGGCGCTCAGCGCTAGGGTTTCACTGTCTCCCGGCATTAACACACCCGCTCCAGACACCGCATTAAAGGCAGCGTCACCTGCGCGGATTTCCGAGAGCAGAGGGCCATTGTCGCCGCCCTCCGCCAGTTGCTCCAGCGCTTCGCTTGCCTCGGCACCCACCGCAAACAACTGTAGCGATGGCTGGTGCAGCACGACAGCCAAGGGCGATACCGGCTGCGCGGCAGTTAAATTGGTGGTGGTCACTGTAAAGCCGTAGGATTGGGTGACAGGATCAGGCTGATTATTGTCATCGCGGTTGGGACAACCGGTTAATAGCAGTGCGCTTATCAGCACACCCGCTGGCAGTATTGCCGCTGTGGGTTTCATGGCGTGCTCCTTAGTTTACGGTGACAGTGATGCGCGCCACGGGGTTTAGCCAACGGCTCTGGCTGGCGTCGATATCACTCGCGCCCGCCGTCGGATCAAGGTCGCCCAGGACGCCGCGATGCACATGTACAAAACCTTCTGCACTGGCACTGAGACCTGTGCCATTGGTTTCAATCAATGACTCCAGAGGCGGCGGCACAGGCATACCCGGCATACCAGCGGCGCCAGAGCCGCGCACTTCATCGTTGCCCTCGGTGCCCGCATCGTAGGCGTTTAACTGGAACACGTAGGTGCCGGACTCAGTGGGCAGTGCCAAACGGTCTAGGCCCACAAATCCGTCGTTACTGGGCAAGATCATCCCCACGATCGACAGCTTGGCATTGGCGCTATTGTCGCTGTTGCTAATCATCGCCGTGGTCGTCATACCTGGCCCCAAAAGACCACCCGCCGGATTGGCTACCACGGCGCCACCAACACCCGTGACCGCGGCCTCTAATTGGCTGATATCGCCCCCTTCTGCCATAACCTGCAACGCGCCGTCGGCGGCAGTGCCCAGGGTGAATAAGGGCGCACTATCCGGGTGGGCCGCCACTAGCAGGGGCGTAAAGTAACTGCCGCGAGTCAGATTCTGAATGTCGATTTGGTAGTCTGCAGCCTGAGTGCCCAAACTCAGTAGGCCCAAAGCACAGGCGCCGATAAATTTTGAAGTTGGCATAATGGTTTCCCTGTCGTTATTGGTTGAGTGGTGTACTGCGAAGCACAGTGTCTCAACCGGCGGCCGGGCAATCCTCACAGAAGTGTCACAAGAGCGTCACGATTTCGTATTTGTCTCGCACTTTGTGCTTAATTGTTGCGGGCTTATCGGTGCGAATTGTTCTTGGGCGGCCATTGCTTTACCTTTCGAGCATCTAAAAAAGCAGGTGATGACACGATGAAACTCAGACTTTTTGCCGCCCTCGCGGTGGCACTGGCGCTGCCGGCTCAAACTCAAGCCGATCATTCTGCCCTGTCGGTGGCGCGTATTTACGCCGATCCCAGCCTGAATGGCCCCGAAATGCGCGGCCTTGACCTGAGTCCCGACGGCGAGCAGGTCACCTACTTGCGCGCCAAAGCAGACAATTTTGAGCAATTGGATTTGTGGGCCTATGAGCGCGCCAGCGGCCAGCACACCCTGCTGGTAGATTCGGCCAAGCTGGTGCCAGCGCGCGAGCTATCCGACGAAGAGAAGGCGCGGCGCGAGCGCGCCCGCATCACTCACAGTGGCATCATCACTTACCAGTGGGCCGCCACGGGCGCGGGCCTGCTGTTCCCACTGTCTGGCGATCTGTTTTTCTATGACCTAAAACAGCAATCGCCCAAACAGCTCACCGCCACAGACGCCTTTGAAACCGACCCGCAAATCTCACCCGACGGCAACCAGGTGGCGTTTATTCGCGAGCAAAACCTCTATGTGATCGATATCGCCTCGGGCAAAGAGCGCCAACTCACTTTTGACGGCAGGGGCACGGTGAAAAATGGCATGGCGGAATTTGTCGCCCAAGAGGAAATGGGCCGCAGCACCGGGTTCTGGTGGTCGCCAGACAGCCAGAAAATCGCCTTTGTGCGCATCGACGAAAGTCCCGTGGGCATCGAGCAGCGCTACGAAATTGAAGGCGAATCCTTCAAGGTATTCGATCAGCGCTACCCGCGCACGGGCACGGCTAATGTGATCAACAAAGTGGGCGTTCTATCACTTAAACAGCGCAAACCCAAGCCCACTTGGCTCGACATCGGCAAGGAGACCGACATCTACATCGCTCGCGTCAATTGGTTTGCCAACAGCGAACAGGTACTGGTTCAACGCCAAAACCGCGCACAAACACAACTGGATTTACTAAAGGCCGATAGCCGCAGCGGGAAATCCACGCTGTTATTATCAGAGACGGGCAGCCACTGGGTGAACCTGCACGATCATCTGAAATTTCTAAAAGACGAAAAGCACTTCATCTGGGGCAGCGAGTCCGCAGATACCATGCAACTCTACCTCTATACCGTGGACGGTAAGCGTCTCGGAGCCATTACCCAGGGCGATGGCGTTGTATTGAACGTGGCCGGCGTCGACGAAGCAAAAGGCTGGGTGTACTTTACCGCCAACTACGACAACCCTCTAGAAACTCACCTGTATCGCGCCAAAATATTCAGCGATTCGCCGCAGGTAGAGCGCATCAGTCAGCGGGCCGGCAGCCACGACATTACCTTGTCGCCAAAAGCCAATACCTACCTGGATAATTTTTCCTCGGTCAGCCAGCCCACGCAAACTAGCTACCACAATATCGACGGCAGCCACATCGAATGGTTAGAGCGCAACGCCTTAGATGACAAACACCCCTATGCGCCCTTTTTAAAGGCGCACATTGCCCCGGAATTCGGCAGTTTGAAAGCCGCCGATGGCCAGGCCATGTACTACCAGTTGCTCAAACCTGCGAACCTGCAAGCGGGCAAGCGCTACCCGGTTATTATCGATGTCTACGGTGGCCCTCGGGCTCAACGCGTCAAAAACAGTTGGCTAGGACGCAACAGTTACTGGCATCAATACATGGCGCAACGAGGTTATGTGGTGTTCAAGCTGGACAACCGCGGCAGCGGCAATCGCGGTTTGAAATTCGAAACGCCCATCCACAAAAAACTGGGCGATATTGAATTGCGCGATCAATTAGTGGGGGTCGAGTTTCTGAAAACGCTGCCCTATGTGGATGCCGACCGCATCGGTATCTTCGGCTGGAGCTACGGTGGCTACATGACCATCATGGCGCTGTTTAAGGCACCCGAAGTCTTTCGCGCCGGCGTTTCCGTGGCACCGGTAACCGACTGGCGCCTGTATGACACCCACTACACCGAACGCTACCTGGGCCACCCCAGAGAAAATAGCGACGGCTACGATGCCAGCAACGTTTTCCCCTACCTGGATAACTACCGCGACGGTCTTTTCATCGTGCACGGCATGGCAGACGACAATGTGCTCTTCTTAAATGCCACCAAAGTCTACGCCGCCCTGCAAGATCACATGAAACCCTTTGAACAATCGAATTATCCTGGCAAAAAGCATGGCATTCGCGGCAAGGAAACCCGCATTCATCTATTTAACCAAATTACTGCGTTCTTTGACCGCAAACTTGCAGAAGCCCCGAGCACCCAGTAGCCGCCGCTTGCCCACCACACTAAAACTGGCTGAGCAGGCGATGAGGTGGCAGAGCCTTAAATCGGTCGCGCCTTGACAAAGGGCGCACTGAGGCGCATCGCTTAAGTCATCGACGCGTCGCAGGCACTATCAAAATTCAATGCAAAAAAAACCCGGCCATGCCGGGTTTTTATAATCGCAAAAACGCTTAGGCTTTTTTGCGACGACGGGTCATCATCAGACCCGCCAGACCTGCCAGCATCAACGCCAAAGAACCAGACTCTGGTAATTCAATGCCGTCGATAGAGCCGGTGTTCAGCCAGTTCAACTGATTAACAGTCAACTGCATGTGATCCGCCTCACCTGGGTTGGTGTAGTTGGGGTGATACAGGTTATCGCTCACGCCCAGCACCATGCGACCGCCGTTGGCAAACTCTTTGTAAACACCGTGGATGCCACCGTTAACATCGGTACTCCACACGCCCCAGCTTGGGTCTGCGCTGGTGATGGAGTAGTGGATATGGTAGAAGCCGCTGGCACCTGCATCGCCGAAGGGGGCCACCAGAGAGATGTCCGACTCGCCTACGCTGCCGTAGATGTTGCTGTTGCTCAGGCCAATACCGCTCGCGGCCAGTTCGCCAATATTGTTGGGATCTTCCCACAAAATAGAGCCACCGCCGTTCAGGTAAGGCAGTAACACAGTGTTCCAGTCAGCATTGAAGGAGGTAGACACGTACCAAGGCATTACGATGGTGTCGTAAGCCGCTAACAGATCTGCCGTGCTCATGGCATTCACTGTGGCAGAGTCCAGAGCAACCCAGCTGTCTGCGCCGTCACCGGGTGTCAATGCACCGCTGGTTACGACAGTATTCATGTTGGTGGCCGCGTTGCCGATGCTACCATCGGTAAACATACCAATCACGCTTGCCTGCGCACTCATACCCACCAGCGCGGCACTGATTCCTATCACCCTTAATAAATTTTTCATCGATTTCCTCTTCGATTTCGTCATACAAAACTGCGTATTGATGTGTGTACAGGCTGGGCGCTCACGACTGCCACAGTGCACACCAAAGTCAACTGCAAAAACTGATCCATTTTTCGCATAGTGAGTAAACACGGGGGCTACCAAGCTTTATAGTCCATAAATGCATAACCAAAATGTAAATAAAATCGACACATATGAGTGCCCTTTGCCCGAGCTGGCTGATAGCACGCGATTAGGAGACTTGTAATATTTTTCGACAAGTTCCGTCAGCGGTTGCAAGATCGTTAGTCTCGGTAACGGTCGACGCTGGCCCGTAATCTCACAATAAAATCACCGCTTATTGTGGTACATTGCCGCAGGTAGATAGGGCAATAGATTTGGTCAGAATAAGCATAAAAACACCAGAGGCCGTCGATGCAAATTTCAGCTGACGCTACAATCACTGCATGCGCACCGAATTAATTCCCTTTCATTCCTGGTACTTGAGTGCCAGCATTGTGGTCGGCCTGTTGATAGGCAGCCTGCAACATGCCAACGCGCAAATTACCGCACTTGCCCACTACAGCTATAACACCTGGAGCCTGGCAGAGGGCTTGCCGCAAATTACCGTCAACGCTATCAATCGCGATGCCGATGGCCGCGTATGGATCGCCACAGAAAATGGATTGGCGCGCTTCGATGGCAGCACCATGGAAGTGTTTAACACGTCCAACACACCGGCGTTGCGATCTAACTGGATCAAAACACTGTTGCGCGATAGCCAAGGGCGTCTGTGGATCAGCACGCTCAAAAATTTAGTGCTCTTTGACGGCCAGCAGTTCAAGGACATTGCCGCGCTGGCCGGCACCTCCAGTATTGTGGAAGACGCGCGCGGTACACTCTGGCTAGGCGGCGATGCGCTCTGGACCCTACAGGGCCAAACGCTTAATCAATTCAGCACTTGGCAGGGAGAAATTCGCGCGCTACTCGCCCAAGAGAACAGAATTTATTTGGCTGATCGCAGCGCTCAAATTACGCTAATTGACGGCAGCGACTACACCAAACTGCGCCTCCCCTACGCCGAGGGGCAAATTCTCGTCAACGATTTAGCCTGGCACGACAATACCCTATGGGTTGCCACCGATCGCGGATTGTTTTACTGGCAGACAAATAACCGAACTTTCCGACCTTACTCCCTGCCTGCGTCCGACAACGATCTGGAATTAGCGCCGGTGAAATCTCTGGCCAGCGACGGCGACAACACGCTCTGGCTCATTCACCATAACCGCATAATCCAGTTGGTTGGGCGCCAATTGCACAGCCTACTGCCGGGCGATACACCAGACGCGCTACCGGCGCTGCGCGGGATTTTTGTGGATAGTGACCGCAGCCTATGGGTCGGCAGCTTGACGGCCGGTTTACGCCACTATTGGCCCGCGCAAGTTGAGCAGCTCGACCAGCGGCAGGGCCTGACCGAGGCCTACACTTGGTCCTTTTGGCCGACTGCAGAAGGACTGCTGGTCGGTACCAATGCCGGTGTATTTCGCTATAAGGACGGGCAATTTGACCAGCGGGTACCCGCCGCCTGGCTGCCCGGCGGGGTTGCTTACAGTGTGCTTGAGGACTCATCGGGACGACTGTGGATAGGTACGCGCCAGGGGCTGATCAGCGTCAATCCCGACCACCAAACCACCGAGAGCTACCCGCAACTGCATGGGTTGCAAGTGAACGGTATCCTGCAGGCCAGCGACGGACATATCTACTTCGGTACCGCCAAAGGCGTATTTGCCTGGCACCAAGGGGTGATTATTCCCCGCTTTCAAAAAGACGTGGGCGCCAGCGCTGTACGCTATCTGTTAGAGGATCGCGAACAACGCATTTGGGTGGGAACGGAAACTGGCCTCTGGCGTCAAACTCCCCAGGGATTGATCCGCGCCGACCACCCCGTATTAGCGGAAACTTTCGTCACCAGCATGGTGGAGTTGAGCGACGGCCGGCGCGTGGTGGCCAGCTACCAGGACGGCCTGTTTGTACAGCACAATGGCCAATGGCGCCAGCTAACCCCCGAACAAGGCCTCCCCTCGCCCGGCGTGAATTACGTGGGCCAAGCCGGCAATGGCCTGTGGTTGCTGTTCAGCGATGGCATCTACCGCATTGAACTGGCGTCGTTGACGGCCGCCGCCCTCGGCCAAGCACCCCTGCAACCACAAATGGTATTGCACGATACCGGCGTTCAACAGGGCCGCTCGCGCATTCGCTGCTGCAACGGCGCAGGCAATGGCAAGGGGCTGCTGGTTGGCAACTGGCTATGGGCGCCGACATTATCGGGCGCTGTGCGGGTCAATGTGCAAGCGCCCCTACCCCCGCCGCCCCGGGCGCGCATCCATCGCTTGGTGCACGGCGACAATACCTTCTCCGCCAACATGCCCGCCCTGATTCCCGCCACTCAGCGCGACTTGGAAATTGGCTATAGCGCCATTGACTTTCGGTTCTCAGATTCACTGCGCTACCGCTATCGGCTACATCCTTACCAAACCCCTTGGGTCGATGCCGACGACCGTTTAACGGCCTTTTACACCAACGTACCACCGGGCAAATTTACCTTTGAAGTGCAGGCGAGTTACCGCTTGGGCACCTGGGGCGATAGCGACACATTGACGCTTTATGTAGCAAAAAAATATTACGAGACTCTGTGGTTTAAAATAGTCGCAGGCGCGCTCTTGCTAATGATGGTCTATCTGGCATTGCGCTGGCGCACCCATCGATTGCGAGAGTTACAGCGCCAATTGCAACGGGAAGTGGCAGAGCGAACACAGGATCTTGAGGCCGCCAATGCGCGCCTGGCGCAATTAAACCTGCACTTGCAGGAGACCAGCGTCACCGACGAACTAACGGGGTTGCGCAACCGGCGATTTATTCAGCAGCATATTCCCGGCCTTATGGCGCGCTTGCGACGCTTGCGCAGCACCAAAGGTGACGAATGGATTACCGGCTTTCTGCTCATAGACCTGGATCACTTTAAAAAAGTAAACGATAAGTACGGCCACAACATGGGCGACAGAGTGCTGCAATGCACAGCCAAACACCTCGCCAAAACCATTCGCACGGAAGATTACTTGCTGCGCTGGGGCGGCGAAGAATTTCTCTTAATCGTGCCCGATATTCACTGCAGTAAATTAGCCGACGTTGCCGAGCGCGTGCGCAGGGCAACGCGGGAGGCCACAAAAGATTTAGCCATTGCCGACCCGCTCAGCGCATCGGTGGGCGTGGTGCGCCACCCGCTGGTGCCCGAAGATCAACCGCTGGAAAATTGGCAAGCCAGCGTCGCGGCCGCGGATTTTGCGCTCTACGCGGCAAAAAATGCGGGGCGTAATCAGTGCGCATACTTAGCGTTTAATGCTCAGGCCCACTTCCCTTTACAGCAAAGCGTTAGCAGTGAGGCACTGGAAGACTGGCAGGCGCGGGGCCACATTCAGATCTCGCTGCTACCCAAGTCAGGCCAATAGCGCACCAATGGCCTAGCTTTCCAGCCACACGTCTCTGGCCCAATACCAGATATTTTCCCAGCTGTCGTCGGTCAGTTCGCCCTCGGCCCAATAGAGCACTTCGCCTTCTAAACTCAGGCAATAGTAGTTTTCGCCCGCCTGACAAAATGGAATCAGCGAGCGCGGCACCCCCAGCGACCAAGCGGTAGCACACACTTCGGGCAGGTAATTGTGCGCCGAAGGATCTGCCACAACCGCTGGCTCAAGGCTGCCAACTAACACATCGCTGACCGTCAGTAAAAACTCCCGGTAGTCGCGGGGCAGCGGCATGAGAATTTGCTCCTCGGCCTCTACGGTCATTTCGTGGGTGGGTAATTCCAAACCCCAGGCCACTTGCGTATTGGCCTCTCTTAACAGCTCAACGATTTCGTCCATAGCCCCTCCACTCATTAGGCTGTCACATCAGGCGCGCATTTAACCTTAGCCACAACGACACCGCAACGATGCAGACGCACTGTCCTAGGTATTGCTCACCGCGGCTACTGCGGTGTCGTCTAGAAAACCACAAGTCGCCTTAATCGACCTAAGTCGGGAACAACAATAGGCGAATGTTGCGCACAGCGACACACTTTAATCCGTCGCTTGCGCGACAAATCGCGTTCCTAGGTTAGCCAGCCCTTGGAATAAGGAAATAACGGTTGCCTGTCCTCTTGCGAGTCAGTACTTTTACCCACCTCGCCCCAATCCGACAACAACAATGGGTGTTTCCCTGTTATGAAGAACCTGATAACTAAAATCGCCAGCATCAGCCTGATCAGCCAGATTGCCATTGGCATTGTCGCCGCCGTCATTCTGGCCGAACTATCCGCTTCCGCAGCGGCCAGCGTGGCCATTCTGGGGAGCCTTTTTGTACAGGCGCTCAAGGCCGTGGCGCCCATTCTGGTGTTTGTGCTGGTGGCCAGTGCTATCGCCAACCAGCGCGGCGCCAACAGCCAGATGCGCCCCATCGTTGGGCTCTATTTGGTAGGAACGCTGAGCGCCGCCATTATCGCCGTACTCCTCAGCACGCTGTTTCCCTCTACCCTGGCGCTCACAGTGACCGAACAGAGCTTGAATGCACCCCAGGGCATAGGCGAGGTATTGCATACCTTGATTTTTAAACTGGTGGACAACCCCATCAACGCCCTCCTGACCGGCAATTTCATCGGTATTTTGGTGTGGGGCATCGCATTAGGACTAGGCCTGCGCCATGCACAGGCGGCCACCAAAAGCAGTTTTGCCGATACCGCACACGCCATTACCTTTGTAGTGCGCTTTGTCATTCGCACGGCACCCTTGGGCATATTCGGGCTGGTGGCCGGCAATTTGGCCGAGGGTGGCCTGGGCGTGCTCGCCGGCTATGCACAGGTTTTGGGCGTATTAATTGGCGCCATGCTGATCATGGCGCTACTCGTCAACCCCGCCATCGTCTGGTTCAAACTGCGCACCAACCCCTACCCATTGGTACTCACCTGCCTGCGCGAAAGTGGCGTCACCGCCTTTTTTACCCGCAGCTCGGCCGCCAATATCCCGGTTAACATGGCACTCTGTGAAAAGCTGGCGTTAGATGAAGATACCTATGCGGTATCTATTCCCTTGGGCGCAACCATCAACATGGCCGGCGCGGCAATTACCATTACCACGCTCACCCTGGCTGCCGTCCATACGCTGGGTATTCAAGTGGATCTGCCCACGGCATTGCTATTGAGTGTCATCGCCTCGTTATCGGCGTGCGGCGCCTCCGGCGTGGCCGGCGGCTCGCTGTTGTTAATTCCCATGGCCTGCAGCCTGTTTAACATTTCCGACGACATCGCCATGCAGGTGGTAGCCGTTGGTTTTGTGATCAGCGTCTTGCAAGATTCGGCTGAGACCGCGTTAAATTCATCCACCGACGTGGTTTACACCGCCGCCGTCAGCCGCGCCAGCCACTGAACCGATCCGGCAATCAAATAGGAGGATGTCCAGTGAGAAAAAGTGTCATCCTATGGACGGTGTGCCTGAGCGCCCTGGCTATTGGGCAGGGCATAGGGGCAGAGCCATTGGTTGCGACATCTTGCTACCTCGAAGGCCTGCCCGACCGCGCCGAGTGCTTTCAACTGCAAGTGCCGGAAGATCCGGCCAACCCGGACGGCGCCTCACTGACACTGCACGCCGCCCGTCTACCGGCGTTGACCCCCAGCACCCAGCCACCCCTGGCAATTCTTGCGGGTGGCCCCGGCCAGTCGGCCATAGAGATAGGCGGGCGCGTGGGGCAAGCATTTCACGCCCTGCGGGCAGAGCGCGATATATTACTGCTAGAACAGCGCGGTACCGGGCGCAGTAACGGCCTAAACTGCACCCCCGTCGACGCCGATCCCTATCGCGACCTGTTTGATAGCGCGCACATTGCCGACCAGATCACCCGCTGCCTGGCCACATTTACCGGCGATTTGCGCCACTACAACACGCCCAATGCCGTGGACGATTTTGCCGCCATGGTGCAGGCGCTGGGTTACAGCCAAGTGCATCTCTATGGCGCCTCCTACGGCTCGCGCGCAGCCCTGGTGTTTTTGCGTCGACACCCCGATCTGATTGCCAGTGCCGTGCTCGATGGCCTGGCACCGGTACAAAGTATTGTGGGCCCCTTTGCCGTACATGGGCACCGTGCATTAAATTTACTGTTTGAGGATTGTGAACAAACGTCGACCTGCGCCGCGCAATTTCCCAATTTGCGTAACCACTACTGGCAGCTTTGGCAGGCTATTAGCGAAAGCGCACAGCCACTCGAGGTAGCCATTCGGCACCCCAAATCTTTGACCGAACACACGCTGCGCCTCGATCGCATTAAATTTTTCCAACTGACGCTAAGCAACCTCTACGCGCCCGAACAGCGCCAACTATTGCCCTACGCCATCGACCAGGCTGCCCAAGGCAACTGGCACCCCTTCGCCGGCATCATTGCCGCCGGCAGTGACCCCGGCCTCTACTCCGGCTTGACCACTAACATCTTGTGCAACGAAGATGTACGGCGCGCCAGCCCCGAGGTACTTGCGGCCGATAGCCAATCGCCCTTCAAAGATACTGCGCTGGTGCTGATGCAATCGCTGTGCGCGCAATGGCCCATCGAATACCAGCTAGACAACACCTACTATGCACCGGTGCAAAGCGATATTCCGGTGCTGGCGCTGTCGGGTAAACGCGATCCGGTGACCCCCCCAGCCTGGGGCGAGCTGGCAGCTCAAGGGCTCAGCAATGCTATACATTTGATTGCTGAAAACGCCGCGCACATTGTTGCCATGCGCGGTTGTGGACCAAAACTGGTGCGCCAATTTATCGAGACTCCCGGCGGGCAGTTGGCGGCCAGTGACTGCTTGGCGGCGCTGCCCGAGGCCGTCTTTATGCGCACAGAAAACGCCCACTAGCCACCCAAACTCGTCTCAAAAGGCAATCGCGATGTTGGAAGTACAACAACTGACAAAACATTTCGGCCAGGTCACCGCGCTGGACGGGCTTAGTTTCCGCGCCGACGATGGCCGCATAACCGGCATATTGGGCCCCAACGGTGCCGGCAAAACCACGGCCCTGCGGGTAATTTATGGGCTGCTAAAACCGGAACAGGGCTGCGCCCGGGTAGACGGTATTCACGTTGCGAAACAGCCCCTGGCGGCACGCCGCAAGTTGGGTGTTTTTCCCGACAAGTTTGGGCTTTACGAGCGCCTGACCGCCTTTGAGCAAATTGCCTACTTTGCCGGTTTACACGGCTTTGATACCGGCCGAGCCAAGGCGGCCACCGAGTCAATCATTCGCAAGTTATCGCTGGAAGATATCGCCCACCGCCGTACACAGGGCTTTTCACAAGGGCAGCGCATGAAAGTGGTCTTGGCACAGGCCTTGGTGCACGCGCCGCAGAATCTGGTGCTGGATGAGCCCACACGTGGGCTGGATGTGATGAGCACCCGCATATTGCGCCAACAACTGCGCGACCTGCGCGACGCCGGCCACTGCATTTTATTTTCCAGTCACGTCATGCAGGAAGTGGCCGCGCTGTGCGATCAAGTCATCGTCGTGGCCAAGGGCCGCGTGGTGGCCGCGGGCACGCCGGCCCAGCTGTGTGCGCTAACGGGACAATCGCAGCTAGAAGAGGCCTTTGTCGCGTTGATTGGCAGCGACGAGGGAATCGCCGCATGACTTCGGTTTTTCGCACTCTGTTGCACAAGGAAATGATCGACGCACTGCGCGATCGACGCGCCCTGATGGGAGCCTTGGTGTACGCGCTGTTTGGCCCATTGGTCTTGGCCGCCGCGCTCCACTTTGCCATTGCCAATAACGAAGAAGACAACGCCATTTATATCGCCATCAACGGGGCCGAATATGCACCCGTACTGGTAGAAAAACTACGGCAACAGCATATACGGGCGCTGGGCACTGGCAGCGCCGAAGACGAAGCGCGCTGGCGCGACGCCCCTATTACGCTAGACATCCCGGCGGATTACCCACAAAAAATTGAACAGGCCGACGCATTGTCGCTCACCCTGTGGATCAATTCCGCGGACGAAGGCCGCAACAGCGCACACCGTCGCGTGCGCGCTGCACTCCAGCAATACGGCAACGAGGTCGCCACTTACCGCTTGGTTCTCCGGGGCATAGACGCTCACCTACTGTCGCCCTTCACTGTGTCTGTGCGCGACCGCGCCAGCGCCCAGGAAAAAAGTGGCGTAGTGATGGGCATGCTCGCCGTGTTTGTCTTGATGAGCGTGTTTGTGGCCAGTACCAGTATCGCCATCGACACCTCCGCCGGCGAGCGCGAACGCAACGCGCTGGAGCTGATTCTGATTCAACCGATTACCACAGCGCAGCTGGTCGGTGCCAAGCTGATCGCCGTGGCCCTGCTCGGTAGTGTGGGCGCGGTATTGACCCTGTGCATGACCTCGTTGGTCATGGGCTTTGTGCCGCTCGCCAAAATGGGTATTGGCTTTGAGTTAAACCTGTCGACAATTGTGGTGATTACACTGGCCATGCTACCACTGGCGGTGTTTGCGGCGGCCTTTCAGCTATTTTGCGCCTTCCAGGCAAAGAGCTTTAAAGAAGCGCAATCTTATATTTCACTCACCATTATGATTCCGCTCACCATCCCTTTCGCCGTGCAATTTATGCCGCACAAACCCGATTGGGTGGATTGGGTACCGGTGGCCAGTCAGAGCGCGCTTATAGAGCACATTGCCAAGGGGCAGCCCATTGACTGGCTCGCGGTGGGTACCGGTGCGCTGCTCACAATCGCGCTGGCAGGGCTGCTGGCGGGGTGGCTAACCCGCACCCTGAAGTCGGAAAAAGCCATTCTTGGACTAAGCTAATCAACGTCTATTGACTACACCTGCACAGGAATTACCCATTATGTCGTTGAAAACACAACCCAATGGGGCCTCCGTCGACGCTTTTCTGGCGGCCGTTGAACACCCCACGCGGCGTGCCGATGCACAGGCACTGCTCGCACTCTACCGGGGCGTTACCGGTCAAACAGCGGTAATGTGGGGCGACAGTATCGTCGGCTTTGGCGAATACCAATACCGACAAAAGGGCAAATTACTGCGCTGGATGCAGGCAGGGTTTTCGCCGCGCAAGCAAAATTTGTCGCTGTATATTCTGAATGGTTTTGCCAGTTACGGGACACTGCTGGCACAACTTGGCAAGCACAAAACCGCTGTGTCTTGCTTGTATATCAACAAGCTAGCCGATGTCGACATGACCCTGCTCGAATCTCTGGTGTCCGATGCCTGGCAACAGGTGCGCGCAGGTAATCGCATTTGCTGAGTGCAAAGGCTGGGCAAAGGGATGCCAATAAGCTAGTGTTGACGACGGTGGTGGCTAGCGGTAAAGTGCGCGCCACATCAAGAGAGTGGCTGACGCCAACGCCAACCTGCCGAGCCTGGCAAGGTGGCCCCCAATCCAGCAACTGTGCCAATGGCCAGAGGATTGGGGATGCGGTCGCACGGGTTTCTTCGGAAACTGCGCGATAACTAACAGGATTGCAGATACCGCATCGGTACACTGCCCCCGTCAGCCCTCACCAACGAGGGTTTTTTTATGTCTACAGTACTGCCATTCCGAATGTGAAGCTCACACAGATTCACATAATGCAGGGCCTTTGCCCGGCCCCTCAAACGTTATTGATTGACCTCGGAATTCTGTTATGACATTGCACAACATTAGCCAAATCCACAGCCAGCGACATGTGATCACCGATCATTTCATTGGCCCGCAACACCCATTTTTGGGCCTGTGTCGCAGCCGTTGCCATACACTGCTCAAGCGCAGCAATTGGCAGCACAAAGCCATTATGGAAGGCGACCACTACCTGTACGTGAGCCGCGCCTTTCAAGCCAAGGGCCGCGTCAAAGGCTTTTGCGTCAACCACTGGCAGATCAGTAGTAAAACCTTTGTCAGTCAAACCTTTGTGACCGACTTGGGTCTGGCGTTGGTACTGGCAAACAGTGCGGCACAGGGTTTGCGAATGCGACGGTCACTGCCCAGAGCCGCCTGACCTAAGCAGGGGTAGTTGTCAGGTGCCTGCAGCGCAACATTCCCGCCCCGTGTAGCCCCCATAAAAAAGCCCCTGCACCCAGCCTTACGAAGGCCTGGGTGCAGGGGCTTGTGTTTAGCCGCAGTGGTCGGCTAGCGTAAAGCGCACATCAGAAGGTAGCGTTAGCGCGCATGTACCAGTAGGCCCCATTAAAACCGTAGGGCGAGGTCACCGCGTACTGCTGACCAAGGAAGCGCAGCACCCCGTTTGCTTCATCGTCCGGGTATTCATCGGTGATATTGTCGCCGCCGATCGAGACCGAGTAGTGCTCGTTAATATCCAGCGTAAACTGCACGTCCACCAAGATGGCGCCGCCGTAGCTGGTGGCATCGGATGCATCGCCCGGGCCAAACAAACCGCCGGTGCTCGACCAGCTGTCGTAGCGATTAAAGCGCAGTAAACTGCTCAGCTCCATACCCGCCACCGGGTGAATGAAATCAAAGCTCAGCACCGTGCTGTTGTTTGGAATCTGATTTTCCAGATCGTAGACGCGCCCGGCATTGATGGTATCGGCGGCCACATCCGAGACTTCTTGGGTGTTGTAGTTGTGGCGGAAATCGATATCCAGATTGCCGCTACCCAACTCGTGCCCCGAGTGAATATTCAGATCGATACCCGAAACCTTGGAAGTAAAGCCGTTCACGAAATAGTTGCCGTTACTGCCCGCCAACAGGTTGGCATTGGGAATGCCGGCATCGTTCAGCATCTGCAGCTCTTCGGTACCGATGGTAAAACTGCGCAACGCCAAGCGATCGTTAATCTCGATGTTGTAGTAATCCAAGGTGACGTTTACGTTATCCAGTGGCGTGTAGACAAAACCCAGGGTGTAGCTGGTCGACTCCTCCGGCACCAAGTCCTCGGCACCCAGCGCCCGCGCGATGGGGTGATTGACCGGATAGGTACCACTGGGTACCAAGTTGCCGCTGGAATCAGAGGTGGTGGTGACGTTCAAGGTGTTCACCTGCCCGGGTGTGGGCGCGCGGAAACCGGTGCTAACGGTACCTCGCACGGCAAAGGTTTCACTCACGTCGTAGCGGGTAGACAGCTTGTAATCCAAGGTGGAATCGTAGGCGTCTGAGTCCTCGTAGCGCAACGCGATGGCACCGGACCACTGATCGGTCAAATCCGTTTCAAAATCAGCATAGGCCGCGTAGCTGTCGTTCTCAAAAGAGCCCGCTGATTCAGTAGGGAAACCCTGGAAGCCATCGGAACCAACGCCAAATTGCGCGTAGGTGGGCCCTACGGCAATAGACGCCGCATCGCCCGCGCCAATTTTGTAGGTTTCATTGCGCCATTCAAAACCAAAACCCAAGTTATGTGGCGAGTCTGCCCAGGTTTTCACAAAGTCGGCATTCAAGCTGCTTTCCTGTTGCGTCAAGGTACCGGGGCTAAAGGTTGTGGGCGACAAACGCCCGAGGCTTGGGTTGATACTGTCCTGCAGCACGTAGGCCACTTCGTTCTCAGCGGTGCTGACGCGTACATCCCAAGTGAGATCGCTATTAAATTCGCCTTTAGCGCCAAAGACAAAAGAGTAATCGCTCAGGTTGGCGCCAAACAGCGGGCTGTAGCCACCGGGAAAGGTGGTGTGAATGGGGTTGAGCAAGGCGTAACCGCTGGGGCTGGTCAAATCTGCGGTCAAATAGTCTGCCGGGTCTAGGCCTGCGGTAATTATGTCGGCCACCAGCGCATTGCTGGCGGGATCGGCAATGCCGTTTGCATCGCCGTCAATCATCAGCGTGGTGCGCGGAGGGTTGGCGATATTATCCGCTGCGGTGGGCAATACTGGGCCGCGATAGAAAAAACCAGAAAGGGTTTCGGTATCCATGTAGCTGGCGTGACCGTAGAGCGTGACATCATTGTCCAAATCGTAACCGGCATTCACAAACAATTTCACCGACTCAATATCGGGGTCGCCCCAACGCTGGCCAAAGCCGTTGTAGGGGACCTTATCGGCTCCCACGATATCGGCAATGGCGGCAGCGTCTGGGCGCGCCGTGCCGCGACTGGTAATTTCAGAGGAGTTATATTCCGCGGTGACGTTAATGAAACCGTCGTCGCCCAAACCAAAGCCAGCATTTGCCGCCACCGAGGTGCGCGCGCCATCGCCCTCGGTGTACTCACCGTACTGGCCACTTAAACTGAAGCCTTCACTGGCGTCGTTCAACACCAAGTTCACAACGCCGGCAATGGCATCGGAACCATACTGTGCCGACGCGCCGTCGCGCAGCACTTCTACGCGCTTAATGGCCGCCGAGGGAAAGGCGGAAAAATCCACGCCCTGCGAGCCCTGGTTTACGGTGCCGAGCGGTGCCAATTGCAAGTTTACTAACGCCGAGCGATGGCGACGGCTTCCGTTTACCAGCACCAGCGTGTGGTCGGGCGATAGGTTGCGCAGCGTCACCGGCCGCACAAAGGCCGTGCCGTCGGCGATGGGGAAGCGCTGGGTATTCAGCGAGGGCACAACTTTGGTTAACGAATCCGTTAAATCCGTGGCGCCCTGCTTGCTAAAAACAGTGCCACTTAAAACGTCGATGGGCGACAAGGTTTCAGTGGGCGACTGTCCTTCTTTGCGGGTACCAATGGTCACCACCTCTTCAAGCAGCTCCAGGCTGTCGTCGCCCTGTGCAAAAGCCGGTTGCCCCATGGCACTTGTCACGGCCAGCGCCAAGAGAGACGGTTTGAATAGTTTTCTCGCGTTCATTGAGTTGCTCCGGGTTACTTTGTATTTTTATGAAAATAATGGCGCCCTTTTTGAGCGCAGTTGTAAAACTCTATAAAAAAAGCGCCCTCCTGCGAAGGCGCTCAAAAGTCTAACGATTTAGACGGACTGAAAAACACATGTCTTTCGGATTTACAATTTAAAAGCTGTAATTCGCCTTGGCGTACCAGAAACTGCCGTTAATGCCAAAGGGCGAAGTCTCATAGTACTTTGCACCGGACCAGGAGGGCGATGGATTACCATTAGCACCGGTATAACGCATGGGCTCTTGATCGAGCAGGTTGCTGGCACCCACCTTTACGGCAAAGTTTTCATTGAAGCTATAGGCCACTTCTAAATCCAACGTAATGGCGGCGTCGCCTTTGATCGCATCGGAGGGATCATCGGCGTGAATAGCTAGATACTCGCCGTAGTAATTGGCGCGCAAGAAGCCGGAGAGATCGCCCCAGTACTGTGCCCAGGTCAAAGTACCGCGATGGTTCGGCAACTCTTCTTCAAGGCGCTGCACATCCCAATCACTGGTGATGGTGTAGCTGTCGACTTCGGTTTGGGTGTAGTTATAGGCCATGGTGAAATCGGAGGGCCCACCAAACAGTTCAGTGCTATAAGTGGCAACTAGATCGACACCTTCTGTAGTGGTGTCAAAGTCATTGGTAAAGAAGTTGAAGTGTGTCAGCGTGCCCACCAAATCTGCTGCAGGCATATCCGCTGGCAAGCTGGCGCGGGTGGTGTCATCCAGGAACTTGGAATCTGTGACGGTAATGCGATCGGTCACTTCTATGTGGTAAAAGTCCAGGGTGATATCCAATCCGCCCAAGTTGGTGACCAAACCCAGTGCAAAACTTTCCGACTCTTCAGGCGTTAAGTCTTGTGCACCCAAAGCCACCGATACTGGATGGTTAGGCGCCAAGGTTGCCACATTCATCAGGCCAAAGCCGGCAATGTTGGTGGTTTGCGTATTCACCACATTGCTCTGCCCCATGGTAGGTGCACGGAAACCGGTACCCACGGAACCGCGCAGTGCCAGCTCGTCCATCAATGACCAGTTAAAGGTCAACTTGTAGTTAGTGGTATCACCAAAATCTGAAAAGCTTTCATAGCGCAATGCACCACCCACCAGCAATGCATCATTCACTTGGTGCTCCACATCGGTATAAAGAGCAAAATTGTTGCGCTCATACTCGCCCGCAGAATCCGGGTGGAAACCTGGGAAACCATGCGAACCCACGGTGAATACCGCCAGGGTGTTGTTTGGATCTGGATCGCCCGAAATCACATTATCCAGATCGGAATAGCGGCCAGCTTTCCAAGACGCTGTTTCGCCGGCAATGATTTCGAAACTGTCTTCACGCCACTCCCAACCACCGGCAATACTGGTGTCGCCAATTTGACGAGAAAAATCCACGTTTAAGGTTTTTTCCTGCTGAATGTATGAGCCGGTGCGGAAACTATTGGGCGACTCTGGACCCATTGAGGGGTTCAAAGTATTGTTCAGACCAAATTGGCTTTGATTGCGGCCCACGGCGGCGCTGAAATCGTAGGACCAGTCTTGCATAAAGCCACTGTTAAAGGTGCCTTTGGTGCCCGCCGTAATGGAGCTGTCGGTAATATCACCCACAAAACGCGGCGTGTAGCCACCTGAGTACATCTCATTCACTGACCAGCAACTGTCGGAGGCAATGATGGCCGCCAGCAACGGATCGGTTGCCGGGTTACCCGTACCTGCGGGGCCTGTGGTCAAATTACAGTTGCCGTCCACATTAGCGATTAAACGATTATCACCCCATGTGAACACCCCGGTGCGGCCATTGGGATTACGAAAATAAAATCCGCCGTCAACGTGGCGGGTTGCATGGTTGGCAAACAAGTAGGCTTCGCTGTCGTTACCCAATTCCAAGCCGGCGTTTACAAACACGCTTATATCGTCTTCAACCTTGGGCGAACCCCAGATCATTGTTGGGTTAGGCACATTCTCCACGCCATTACCTTCCAAGGTTGCATTGTTGCTGCTGGGGCTGGAACGCACAGTGTCGTCGGCCTGGTTCCACTGCATGCTGGCATTGATGAAACCATTGCTGCTCAGCGGCATGCCTACATTTGCCGACACGGTAGTGGTGTCGCCATCGCCCTCGGCGTACTGGCCGTACTTCACTTCGACGTTGCCGCCCTCAGCGTCGTCTTTTAAGACAAAGTTCATCACGCCGGCAATGGCGTCGGAGCCGTATTGCGCCGCTGCGCCATCGCGCAGTACTTCTACTTGTTTTAGCGCAATGCTTGGGATCACAGAGATATCTGGGCCCTGTGCACCTTTATTCAAGCCGCCGCCTTGAAACACAATCACTGACGAGCGATGACGGCGCTTGCCGTTAACTAAGATCAAGGTGCTGTCCGAAGCTAGGCCGCGCAGGTTTACGGGCCGAATAATTGAGGCCGCATCGCTGATGGGCTGCTGCAATACGTTGAAGGACGGAATACTGCCCTTGAGCATTTCCAACATATCGCTAGAGCCGGATTTGGCAATTTCATCGGCCGTGATGACATCGACAGGCACCGGTGACTGAGTCGCCGAACGCGGCGCCACACGCGAGCCAACCGTGACAACTTCTTCAAGTAATTCAAAATCTTCTGTTTGTGCCACAGCGCTCGGCATACCGAGGGTACCGAGTAAGGCTGCGGCAGAAATGGACGTAACTATGCGCCTATGAATCATGGTGAATCTCCCAATGAACTTTTATTGTTTGGTCTAGTTGTTAGATCGGGCGAAGGTATAACCCCCCACAATTGAGGATAGTTCACCCTTCACCATGAGTACGCAAAAGCGTCAAAAAACCGCTAGTGAAAAGTCAAAGCGAGTGACAAAAAAGGAAAGTATTTTAGAAATTCGTGAAACTTCGAGATGTTTAGCCCCAGCAACACGAAGAAAATAGGATGGCGAAACTAAAGCTGATATTCGGCACGCACGTAATAAAAAGCGCCATTAATGCCGTAGGGAGAGGCCTCCCAGGGGTAGACAAAGCTGCCACCGGAGATGGCCGTCAATAAACTGTCTTTCGCCACGGCCTGGGGATAAGTATCCAGCAGGTTGTTTCCGCCTAGCGCAATCGAGAAACCGGAGCGGAACTGGTAGCTGATATCGCCATCGAGCAACCAGGCGTTTCCAGACACATGTACCGAGTCTTGCACGTCGGGCAAGTCCACGCCCAGACCGGCCTCGGTAAAATAGCTGGTGCTCACCGAGCCGTAGTGGTTGAGCCGCAGCCCCACGGACCAGCCCTGGTAGTGCCAGTCGGCGTTGAGCAATAAGCGCCGCCGCGGCTGCCCCTGCTCCACTAGCATGACCTGAGCATCGGAAAACAGGCGCTCGGCGGGCAGCCCACCCGGGGTATGTAACCGGGCCACGCGGGTGTTGTTGTAATGGGCCAGCAGTGCGAGGTTGGTCACCCCCAGGTCGTGGGCCCAGCGATAGCGCGCCACCAAATCCAAGCCGCTGGTACTGGTATCCATGGCGTTGTACATGAACTGGACAGCACCCACATTGTGCGCCTGGTGCGCGAGTGCCTCAGCCAGCGGGCATGGCGCGCCACAATCGCCGCCCGCGGCAATCACATCGCTGAGCGCTATGGCGTCTGCCACCTCAATATGAAAGGCGTCGAGAGTGACCGACACCTCCGGCAAAGGCTGCCAGACGCCGCCCAGGCTGGCCTGCCGAGAGCGTTCAGCAGACAAGTGATCGACCTGCAGCGCGACTAATGCCGGATTTCCCTGGGCCGCGTGGAGGGTATTGGTGAGTACATCGGGACCGATGTTGGTGATCACGTGAGTAAAGTGCGCCTGGTTGAGACCGGGCGCGCGAAAGCCACTGGCAAGAGTCCCGCGCAAGGTCAACAGCGGGGTCAAGGCCAACCGCATAGACATCTTGCCGCTCAAGTTGCGTCCTACGCCGCCGTAGTCTTCCCATCGGCTTGCCAATGCAATGGCCAGGGCGTCGCTCACTTGCAGTTCAGCTTCGGTAAACCAGGCCAAACTTTCCCGGCTTTCATCCACCGCCAAACGGTAACCCGGATAGGCTTGCATACCCGCTTGCGCGCGGCTGCGCGGCTGGCCGTCGGCGCACAGGCTGCCAGTTTCCTCTGGACAGGGGTCGATAGGGCTCGGAATAAAGATAGTGAAGTCGTCGGTGGGCCCGTAGGCGTAGGAGGCAAAGTCACCGATGGCAATTCCATATTGTTCGCGCCGCCACTCCAGCCCCATGGTCAGCAACAACTCTTCAACACCGGCAGCGGGCAAACGCCCCGAGCCCACCAGCGAGTTCTGCCACTGGCTGTAGCGCAGCTGGCCATTATTGGCCTGAGTGGGAGTCTCGGCCCCGAGCGACACATTCACTGAATAATCCGTGCCCTGCAGAAACCGGTTTTCGCCGTAATTACTGGTCGCGTCCAGCTGCCAATCGCCAGGTAGCGCCCACAATAGCCCCAGTGCCAGCGCATCGTCTTCCGTTTGCGTGCGCTGCAGGGGCAGGAAGCCCTCTGGGTCCAGTGCCGGCAGATAGCGCGCACTGACGGGTGGAAAGCCCGCCTGAGCGCCGGCGCCACGGTAAAAGCCTGCGGACTGGCCTTCGCGCCGGGCCAACCCGCCAAATCCGTAAGCTTCCAGGTTTTCGTTCCATTGCCAGCGACCGTTGATAAACAAGCTGGTGCTGTCTTGCTCGGTATCGCCAATACGCATGCTGACGCGCGGCGGGGTAAAACGGGTATCGGGCGCCGCGCGATTGGTGGCTCCTCGGTCTTGCGCCTCGAGGGTAATAAATACACTGGCGTCATCGCCCAGTGCCAGCCCACCCGTGACACTGGCAATGAGCGATGCCCCATCGCCGGCGCGGGTCACACCGTATTGCACGTCAATTTCCGGCGCCTGCTCGCCCTCTTTTAACAACAGGTTCAACACACCGGCAATGGCGTCTGAGCCGTACTGCGCACTGGCACCATCGCGCAGCACTTCGATACGCTCCAAGGCCGCCGTGGGAATGGCGTTCATGTCGGTGCCCGATGAGCCTCGCCCCACCACCTGCTGAATGTTAATTTGGGCTTGGTGGTGGCGCCGCTTGCCGTTGACCATGACCAGCAGCTGATCGGGGTTCATGCCCCGCAAGGTAGCTGGCCGCACCAGGTCGGCGCCGTCGCTGACCATGGTGCGCGAGTAATTAAAAGACGGCGCCTGGCTTTGCAACTGCTCGCCCAGCGACGCCGGTGCAGAGCGCTCCAGCAAGTAGCCGGGCACGATATCCACTGGCACCGTAGACTGCAGCAAGCGGCGGTTCTTGGCGCGCGTACCGATAGTCACCAATTCCTCCATCAGTGGTGGAGGCAAGGTAGGATCTGGCGCTATAGCCGGAGACCGCTTAGTTGGCGCAACCTTTTCCGGGGAAGACACAGCTGACGCACTGGGCTCAATCAGGAAAATGCCCGGTTCCAGCTCCCGCAGTAGCAGCGGCTGACCCGCAATGAGTCGCCGCAGGCCCTGCTCGGGCTCAAACTGTCCCGCCAGCGCGGGCGCTTGCAACCCGTCCAGCTCGGCGGGCCTAAATACCAAGCGGATCGCCGGCGCCTGTTCGGCAAAGGCCAGCAACGCCTGATCCAATGGTTGGCTTGGCAGGTTAAATACGTGCGGTGCCGCCTGCCCCAGCGCGGTCAAGCCGGCCAGGAATACACCAACCAATGTGCGCCAGAGTCGTTTGTAGGGTGCCGGAATATTCGAACCAACCACTGCGTGCATCTTTTGTCTGTTTCTAATTGTTATACCAGACCCACTGGCCGCGCGACACGGCCAATACCACCGAGCGACTAGTTCAAAGGATCGGCGTCTCGGTACAGGAGCGTTAACAGGGGAGTTACCCGCACCGCTTTAATGGGAAAACCCGCCTCCAACATGGTCACTGCGGCCTGGGTATCGCCGGTGGCAAAGGCACCACCAACTCGCACCGCCGAGAGGTCGGTATCGACAATGATCATCCTGCGATAGCTGTAGCGGTTCATTTCATCCACGAACTCCGCTAACGCCACATTGTTGAAAAACAAGCGCTGCTCGCGCCAGGCGAGCGCCTTGCGCACATCGTCGGCGCTGCGTTCGGTCACCAAGCCCAGCTGCGAGCCCACGCGAATACTTTGCTGGGCGCTTAACCGGGTGGGCGTTTCGGCTGGCCGCGCCACGTCCACCAGTCCCTCGGTCACCAGCACTGCCGTCGCTTCATCAGTGACCCGCACACCAAAGGCTGTTCCCACTGCCCGAGCTTCACCTTTTGAGGTTTCCACGACAAAGGGGCGAGCCGGATTTTTTGCCACAGCCACAAACAACTCCCCTTCCAGCAATTCGATGCGGCGCTCCTGCGCGGTGAAGCGGATATTGACGGAGGAACCGGCATTAAGGGTGAGCTGACTACCATCGGCCAGTGCAAAGGTTTCTATTTCGCCAATGCCCGTACTGAAATCGGGTTGGCTCAACCACAGGGCGCAGCCCAGTACCAGCGTCGCCACCAGCGCAACCCGCCGCATGGCCCGCCGACGCCAGCCAGTGTGCTCTGGCCTATCCAGGGCAACAGCTGCACGTACCGGGAGGCTTTGCAGCTCGGGCGCGGCAGCCAGGGCCTTGGCCATCCGCCCTACCTCCACCCACTGCTCGCGAGCGTCGGCAAATGCCGCGCGGTGCAGCGCATCGGCCTGCAACCACTGGCGCAGCAAATCTGTCTCGGCTTCGTTCAGACCATCGGCCTGACGCTCGGCCCATACAGCAGCCTGCTGGGAAACGTCGGCATTGTGTACTAGCTGAATCATTTATTTAACACTATCTATCGATTGTATTTTGTACGGGCATCTAGTCCCGCTGCATTAAGGCTCGACATTGCTTCATGCCGGCGGCAACGTGCTTCTCTACAGTACTTACGGATATCCCCAACTTTTCCGCAATGACCTTCTGCGACAATTGGTGAATTTTCCGCATTACAAATACCCGACGGCATTGCGGTGGCAGCGTTTCAATCACGCGATTCAGCTGGACAATGGCCTGCTGATCGATGGCTTGCTGCTCTAGATCCGGCAAAGGGTCTAACAGCGACTCCACGTCAACGGCCAGGTCGACCTCGGAAACCTTGCGATGCCGCGCGCGATCGATAACCAAGTTACGGGCAATGGTGAACAGTAAACTGCGACCTCGGGCCAACTCCACCCGTTCGCCGTGTCGCTGAAAGCGTTCAAAGGTTTCCTGTAGCAGATCTGCCACATCGTCGTGATCGCGCACGCGCAGCCATAAAAAGCGCTTAAGCAGTGCGGCGTGTTGTTCAAACAGGGCGGCGAGTTGCTGATCGTGAGTGTTACTGCGATGTTGCTCGCGGTCAGTGTGGCCACCTGGGTTCAGGGTAGGCTGCTGCAAAGGCACACTCTCTCGTTATTTGCTCTTTTGTTATTTTTGTCGGGCTTGCGCCCAGTGACGGGTCTGCGCCCGCTAGAACGCAAGTACCATAGCACGATTCTGCGCCAATATTCACCTGCTAGACGCCAGCGTCAACAGCCACTGCCGAAAGGCCGCCACCGGTTCAACCCTGGCGCTATCGGCATCGGATACCAAAAAGTAGCCGCCTTCGCACGGCAGCCGCTCACCCAACTGTACCAACTCGTTGAGCGCCAAACGATCGGCTACAAAGTACCAGGGCAAGACCGTGGCCCCCAACCCCTGCAGGGCGGCCTGCAGTAACAGGGGAAAAGTTTCCAGGCGCTGGCCGGGCAAAGCGTTTACGGCTGTGGCCGCCAAACCGGCCGCGCGCCACCAGTAACCGGTGGACGACTCGGGACTGGTGTGGTGCAACAGCGGGTAGTGCCGCAACTCTGCCGGCGCCGCTATTGGCCCATGCTTTTGCACCAGCGCGGGCGTCGCCACTGCCACCAGCTCGTCCGCCATTAAAAAATCTGTCTGCATGCCGGGCCAATGGCCGGCGCCAAATAAAATGGTCAGATCACACGCCACCTGCCGCTGGTAAAGTTTATGAATATCCGTCATTAAATGGATAGAGGTATCTGGGTGGGCATCTGTGAAACCTGCCAAGGCAGGTAGAAGCCAGTGACTGGCGAGAGCCGGCTCAATACCCAGCACTATGTGGTGCCCAGGCCGGTATTGACGAATTTCTTCGGTCGCCTGAGCTAAAAGCTGCAGCACCGGCGCCACCTGCTGGTAGTAGCGCTGCCCCGCTGCTGTCAGTTGCATGCGCTGTCGCACCCGCTCGAACAGCGCCTGCCCCACCAACTCCTCCAACTGTTTAATCTGCCGGCTGACCGCACTTTGAGTCAGACACAGCCGTTCGGCGGCCTTAGTGACGTTGCCAGTCTCCACCGCCGTCGCAAAACACTGCAAACTGCCCGTCGAGGGCAATTGACCCCGCATAGCGCCTCACTTCATGAATATTTGGAATAGGTTGTTCAGACTAAATTGTTTTTAGTGTGCAGGCCAGTAGGTATATGCTGGCTCTTTTGGGGCATAGCCGAGTGAGGGTTCAAACGGCTAGGCTAACCAGCTCTTTCAATGCCCTGCGACTAGGCGCAGTTTGGCGGGTTTACCGGGGTTATCCACATGAAACAGTATCAACACTTTTATATCAACGGCGCCTGGGTGAAGTCACAGAGCGCGGACACTTTTACGGTGATTAACCCAGCCACTGAATTGCCCGTTGCGACAGTACCTATGGGTAATCAGGCCGACGTCGACAGCGCCGTGGCCGCCGCGCGCGCCGCATTTCCTGCCTGGTCGGCCACCAGTGCCCAAACACGCTGCGACCTGATTAATAAAATTGCGGATTTGATGCGCGCCCGCGAGGCGGAATTAGTTGCTGCGGTCAGCGATGCCATGGGCTGCCCCCGCCATCTAACACCCGACTTACAGGTCAAGGGCCCCACCTTCGCCATGGCTAACTTTGCCGAGCGCGCCTTTGTGATGGAGCAAACCCGCGAGGCGGGGAATTCGCTGATTGTCAAAGAGCCTGTGGGAGTCTGCGCGTTTATCAACCCCTGGAATTACCCATTGCACCAATTTGTTGGCAAGGTCGCTCCCGCACTGGCAGCCGGCTGCACCCTTGTGATCAAACCCTCCGAGCAAACCCCGCTGCAGGATTTGATCATGGCGCAAATTATGCACGATGCCGGTCTGCCCGCAGGCGTGTTCAATTTGGTCATCGGCGCAGGCCCAGTGGTAGGCGCCGCGTTAAGTGCTCACCCCCAGGTAGATATGGTGTCGTTTACAGGCAGCACGCGCGCGGGCAAGTTAATCGCGCAAGCCGCAGCCGAAACCGTCAAGCGCGTCACCCAGGAACTGGGGGGTAAATCGCCCTACATTATTACGGCCGATGCCGATTTGGACGCGGCGGTGAAGTACGGCGTTGAAGACGTCATGATTAACTCTGGCCAAACCTGTACTGCGCTGACACGCATGTTGGTGCCCCGCAGCCGCTATGAAGAGGCCGTGGCTATCGCCAAAGCGCACACGGAATCTTTAGTGGTGGGCGCCGGGGCCGATGCCTTTGTGGGTCCCATGTCCTCCGCTCGCCAGCGCGATGTCGTGCAAAGCTACATTCAAAAAGGTATCGACGAAGGCGCGCGTCTGGTCACCGGTGGCCTGGGCATGCCGGCACACCTGGAGCGCGGCTACTACGTAAAGCCAACGATTTTTGCCGACGTCATCAACACTATGACCATTGCGCAAGAGGAAATATTCGGCCCCGTACTGTGCATGATCGCCTACGACGACATTGACCAGGCCGTGACCATTGCCAACGATACCCCCTACGGATTATCGAGCGGCGTCTATGCCAAAGACAAAGAAGCCGGCATTGCCATAGCCCGAAAAATTCGCGCCGGCCAATGCTATGTAAACGCCGGCAGCTTTAACTACCTCGCGCCCTTTGGTGGCTACAAACAATCTGGCAATGGGCGAGAATTTGGCGACGAAGGCATGCATGAATTTATCGAAACCAAGGCGATGCAGCTCTAAGTCACTCGCGCTATCTTTTTCCCCATCACCTCGACTTAACGCCCCCTTGTGGGGCGTTTTACGTGCGTATTGCGCACCTATCTCCATTCACTTATTTGAAACAAGCACCTATTAAACTGGTTTCTCATAACCAATTGGTACTATAGTTCGCAAACTCTGCGCGCTTTCTACTGACTAATAAGCTGTCGATATACAATTACTGTTTATCTCAACAAATCAGCCTAAAAAATAACCAACGACACCGTTATTACGGATTATAGTTAAAGAGCATTAATGGACGCACGGCGCCAAATATAATATTTTGACGCCAAACTCATCGAGAAGATCCCTGTATAACGGTTATTTTTGTCAGGTCGATGGGCATCAGTTGTTAGCAGTTAAACGTATTAATGCTTTTTTAAGAGCTAAGTCACACATTTTTAGTAGTACGGTTATACTCCGCACTTGCGCAGATCACCGCTAGGCGGATAATGGCCCCAAGCCAGCCAACTAGTACTAGAGCACTAGATCTAATGGACAACCTGTGTGAGGTCTTACAGGAAGTAGCGACGGGAAGGTTTGTGCGACGTAGCTCATAACAAAAGACACACAAGGTAGCTGTTTATGTTTGGATTCATTTCCGATTTTTTTTCTGGCCGCGACAGTCAGAAAGAAGCACCAAAACTGGCCGAAGCCCCAAAAGCGGGTGCCAATTCTATTGCCTATGACCCCAACCTTATTGCCGCACTTGAAGCCGACCATTCCAAGTTGGTAGAACTCTATGGCAAGATGTGGGACGAGGGTTTCGAAAAGAAGAACTATGTAAAGCTTTCCCGCATCCTGGGTGAGTTTAAGTCGCTTTTCCAAGGCCATCTACTGAAAGAAAATGTGCGATTTTATGTCTACCTGGAGCAGTCACTCGGTAACGATAAGCACACTCTGGCAGTGGTGAAAGAATTTAGATCCGACATGAACGACATCGCCAATGCGGTTATTGGCTTCTGCAAGCGCTATGGCAAGCCACAGTTTACGCCCGCCATGGAACTGCAGTTTAAGAAAGACTACACCGCCATTGGCGAGGCACTAACCCGCCGCGTGCAGTCTGAAGAGCGTGATTTGTATTCACTTTATCAGGCGTAATTACCGGCCCGACAATGACGTCGGGCCCCGTAATTCTGATAGAGAACAATAATAAAAGAAGGGAATCACACAGCTTGTTCTGGCGCCGCGAAGGCTAACGTGTCGTCGCATTTGAGCACTCTGTGGCCGTTAAGCCGCACTGGATCTGAAAATTGGCTGCTCCGCGTTACCCGCGGGCGGATTTTCTATGCGCTAGACAAATTGATTAACCCACGATCCAGTGAGGACAATGAAAAACACGGCTGGCACTACACAAATGGATGACGTGGTCTCTGCAGCACCAAGCACCCCGCGCTCGGCGAGCGCCGGGCTCAACATCATCGTAGTCGGCACGGGGCCGGTAGGCATTCGAGCCGCCCGCATGCTATTGGGACAAAATCCCAGCCACCGTATTCTCCTGTTTGGTGAAGAACCCGTCAGCCCTTACAACCGCGTACAGCTTTCCCTGTATTTATCCGGTGAAGTAAAGCGCGATGCGCTCGACATGCTGCCCCAAAGTACAGAGCCCCAGGATCACGGGTTCGAAACCCACTATGGTCGCAAGATTACGCACATAGACCGCAAAAACCGCACGGTAAGCGACGATGCAGGCAATCAGTTTGGCTACGACAAATTAATTATAGCCACCGGATCGCGGGCTCGCCTGCCCGATTTACCCGGTAATACACTGGGCAACACCTTCACATTTCGTACTCTGGATGACACTGAGTCGCTATTAGAGCGCAAACAAAAAAGCCACTCGGTTTACATTGTCGGCTCAGGCCCCTTGGGCATTGAGGCAGCGCTGGGAATGAAAACCCGCGAAAACCGGGTGTACCTGCAAGCGCGGAACTATTTACTGGATTCAGCCCTGGACGAAAAAGCACAAGACATATTGTGCGACAGCTTGCAAACAGCTGGCATTCAAGTAATCGCAAACGACGACACCAAGGCCATTCTCGGACACGATACCGTGATCGGCGTGGAATTGCAGAGCGGGCGCATCATCGAGTGTGACACAGTGGTCTTTTGCACCGGGGTCACCGCCAATACCTTCTTGGCACAAACCTGTGGGCTAGAAGTCAGCAAAGGTATCCTGGTGAACGACGTGATGCAAACCAGCGATCCACACATTTATGCCGTGGGCGAGTGCTCAGAGCACCGGGGCCAAACCTACGGTGTAGTAGCCCCAGGCTTTGAACAGGTCAGCTCCATGATTACCCATGTGAGCGGCCAGCACATGCCCTACACCGGCAGCCCCGCAAACATTCAATTGAAATTTGGCAGCCAGTCGAGCGCACTGATCGGTCAGGTACGCGACCCCAATTGCGACACATATGTGTATGCCAATCGGCTCAAGGGCATTTACCGAAAACTGTTTATCAAAGACCAGCAGTTGGTCGGTTATATCTACATTGGTAGTTGGAGTGAGCTGCCCTTATTGCAACAGGCCCAGGGCAGCGCCACGCGCCTGAAGGCAAAACAGTTGCAACAGTTTGCCGAGACCGGTTTTTTGTGGGAGGCAGAGAAGCCCGTCCACATCAAAGACCAACCCGAAGAATATATCGTGTGCCTGTGCGAAAACGTCACCCGAGGTACTCTCTCCAAGGCCATGGAAGGTGGCAATCGCACAATGGACAGCCTCTGCCAGGCAACCAAGGCCGGTGTTACCTGCGGTTCTTGCAAGCCTTTGCTGGCCGAAATGCTGGACGCACCGGCGCCGAACTTGGTCATGCGCCACTACAAATCCATCTACTGGTATTCAGTGATAGCTATCGTTCTCATGCTGGCCACGGTGTTCTTGGAGCCCATCGGCATTGGCGAAAGCACGCAGGTCAGTTGGCAGCTCGAAAAGCTGTGGTTTGATAATTTTTGGAAACAGGTCAGCGGCTACACGCTGCTGTTTCTCAGCTTACTGGCAGGCGGGCTCGGCATTCGTAAACGCTGGAAAAAACTGAATTTTGGCCACCTGGATGACTGGCGCTATGTGCACTCCATTATTGGCGTACTGGCGCTGGTGGTGCTCATGATTCACACCGGCATGCGCCTTGGACACAACCTCAATTTTGTTTTGATGATGGTGTTTCTTGCCGCCACGCTCACGGGCTCGCTGGTGGGCGTATTTATGGCGCGCAACCACCATTGGACTGATTTAAAGCTGCGTAAACACCGCGCCTGGTGGTCGCGCGTCCACTACACACTCCTGTGGATGCTGCCTGCCCTGCTGACCTATCACATTCTGGCCGTGTACTTCTTTTAAGCATGAACAACTATCAATTTAAATTTTGGCACTACGGCCTGATCATTACCGCCATTATCTCTGCCCTGCTGGCCTACAACCTCTGGTCTGGCGACAAGCGCTTTTATATTTCTGGTCCGCCGACTCACGGGCACCACCAAATTGAATTAGCCTGCAGCAGCTGCCACGGCGAACCCTTTGACGACCGCAGCGTCATGCAAAATGCCTGCGAATCTTGCCACCTGGAGACGCTGAATAAATTCAGCGACACCCACCCGCAATCCAAGTTTACCGACCCGCGCAACGCTGAATTGTTGCAGCATTTAGATGCCACCCAGTGCGTCACCTGCCACCGCGAGCACAAACCCGAAATTACTCGGGCTTACGGCGTGACCCTGGCCAAGGATTTTTGCGCACACTGCCACCAGGACATCGGCGAAGAGCGGGCCAGCCACGCCGAGTTTGGCTTTGAAAGCTGCACCAACTCCGGCTGTCACAACTACCACGACAATACTGCGCTGTACGAAAACTTTCTGCGTAAGCACGTCAAAGATCCCGCCCTTAAAAAGCGCTTCAAAGTACCGGAGCTGACGGGCATGCAGGTGTGGTTAAAAGCCAATAAAGGGGTGGCGCCGCTCGCCTCGCAAGATCAGGATTCGCCATTGTCAGACACGCCACACATTGACGCCTGGGCCGCTAGTCACCACGCCAGCGCCGGCGTGAACTGCAGCAGTTGTCACGGCAAAGAAAATTGGCATGCAACCGGTCTCGAGGTCAGCGTCACTAGCTGCCAAAGCTGCCATGAAAAACAAACCGACGGGTTTTACCAGGGCAAACACGGCATGCGCTTGAATCCTGCACTGGCAGGCGCCTTGAGCCCCATGAGCCCCGCGCTCGCCACACTGCCCATGCACGACGATGCCGCCCACCAGTCGCTCACCTGCGCCAGCTGCCACGATCCACACCAGCCCGACCTTAAGCGAGCTGCCACCCAGGCCTGCCTGGGGTGCCATCAAGATGAACACAGCCGCCGCTTTGAAGCATCTGCACACGGGCAACTATGGCAGCAGGCCATTGACGGTACAGTGGCGCAGAAAGATGCTGTCAGCTGTGCCAGCTGTCACTTGCCCAGAATCAAAAAAGGTCGCAAAGTACACGTGGAGCACAATCAAAGCGCCACCTTGCAACCCAATAGCAAGATGATCCGCAGCGTGTGCACCCAATGTCACGGCGTCGAGTTTACCCTGTCGGCCTTGGCAGACCCGCTATTAATCCGGAATAACTTTTCCGGGCAGCCCGCCAACCACCACACCAGCATGGATTTGGTGCGCGAGCGCATAGAGCAACGCAAGAACAAGAAGTAACTCGCACTCAATACTCACGAATGGAGGCAGTACCATGAAGCAAACACTCATCGCCACAGCACTACTCGCCAGCAGTTTAGCGCCATTGGCCAACGCAGAAATTACGCCACAGCGCATGGCCGATGCAATCTACGCCGTGATCGAGTCAGACCGCGCCGTCTACACACAGCAAGTGGTCAACCGCTTGCAAAACGAAGACGAAGTCATCACCGCGGACGAGCATTGGAAGGAAGAACAGGCCCTACCATTGCCCGCGCAAATGCTTCGCATGGGCGCCGAGGGTGTCGCCAAAAGAAATGCGGGATTCACCTACGCATTACTGTCTGAATGGCCCATCAACTCTCAAAACGCGCCTAAAACGCCAATGGAAAAAGAGGGATTGGCATTCGTGCGAAAAAACCTAGGCAAAAACTTTTACGGCACTGAAGAGCTGGGCGGCAAGAAGTACTTTACCGCGGTTTATGCCGATATGGCCGTTTCGGAAGCCTGCGTGAAATGCCACAACGATCACATCGACAGTCCAAAAACCGACTTTAAACTGGGCGACATTATGGGCGGCGTAGTCATGCGCATACCCGTGGAATAAGGCCACCTGCTAACAGGCACGCTCGTGGTTGTTACAGGGTACTTGCACCCTGTAACAACCAACGCCCCACGCCAAAACTCAACCAGTAACCCACCGAATAAGCCACCAGTAAATAGCCAAACATAGAAAGGTAGCTTAAAAAGTTGAGCTCCCGAACTTTGCTCATGGCAATGATACCCGCAGCCGACCCTATCACAAGCAGCGAGCCACCAACCCCCGTGGCATAGGTCATGGAGAGCCAACCCGCGGCGTCCATGGGCACATCCGCCTTTAACACCGCCGCCGTCAGCGGCACGTTATCCAGCAGTGCCGAAGCCACGCCCATTAGATAGTTGGCGTATTCAGGCGCCATGGTGGTGTAGAGCCCTGTCAGCGATTGCAAAACACCAATTTCTTTCAGCATGCCCACAATCAATAACACGCCCAGGAAAAATAGCAGCGTATCAAACTCGATTTCCCGAATATAATTCAAAATATTTCGGTTGGTTTTTTTGCGCATCAAGTAGTGCGCCAGGAGAAACATGCAACTCAGACCAAATAAAAACGTTAGCACTGGCGGCACTTGATAGAATGCATTTAACAATAGCGTGGCGAGGATAGTGGCCAAAAAGACACTGGCTATCGCCACATCGTATGACTCAATGGCCACCGTTGTTTTTTCGAAGGTTATGCGTCCGCGCATGCGCACCGACAACATAGCAGCCAGCACCACCACGCCACACAAGGCGGGGCCTATCAGCAGCAGGAGGTTGCCAATACTGACCTTCCCCGCCATAAAAATCATCAACGTTGTGACGTCGCCGGTAATTAACGAAACACCACCACTATTAACGGCAAAAATAACCAGCGTGGCATACTTTAGTCGCTTGCGCGCCTGTATTTTTAGGCTGGTAATCACCGCCAACGATACCAGAGTAGCGGTGACATTATCGGCAAAGGACGAAAACACAAAGGCAAACCCACCCAACAACAGCAATAGCGTACGTTCGTGAAGTTCGCCTGGCAGCAAGCGTTGCACCAGCGCGCTCACAAAACCCTTGCTGTTTAGGTAGGCCACAAACGTCATGGCAGACATTAAAAACAACCAAAGCGTGGCAATTTCCAGCAGATTTTCGTTCAGCTCCGCTGTCACTTGCACAGCATCGGCACCATGCAATGGGAACAGATAGGCCAACAACCAACACAGGGTGCCAATAAACAGCGTGGACTTGGCCTTATTCAGGTGAATCACATCCTCCAAGACCACTAAAAAGAACGCAACTAAAGCCAATAGCCCAATGATGAATGCCACAATTATTCCACCCTGTGATTTTGGCGGGCATTCTAATCACAGTGGATGATGGAGCCAATCACTAATTGCAGCATCGCTGGCCACCCGGTGATCGACATGGACCCTCGCTGCCCACCCTCATTGGATATTCCGCCAATGAAAACCCGTGGCAGCTGGCGCTCTGAACCAATGGCGTTGCACTCGCAGCGCTACAACCACAATGGCCGCCACAACACGCCCACAGGCATAGGTTATAACGCCTTAGCAGTTATATCGCACGCGCTCATAACAATCCGCTGTAAACATCTCGCTAGCCAACTCACAAGCCGATTGCCGTCCTGAAAAGCCCTCTGCTGGTCGAGAGGCACCTGTGCCTGAACCAGGCAAATCGGTCATAGTCTGCCGCCGAACGACAACCCGCGTTCCCCCTTTGAGTACACTAAACATGAAGGACATGCCTATATTCAAATTACTGTGGGTATTACTCTGCCTACTCACCCTGGCCAGCTGTGGCGGCGGTAATACCACACCGACTCCGCTCCCCACACCAACGCCAACACCAACGCCAACGCCAACGCCAACGCCAACGCCAACGCCAACCAATTCTGCGCCGATTATTGGTGGCACACCCAGCACTACAGCGCTCGCCCATGCGCCTTATATTTTTCAACCGGTGGCGCAGGACGCGGAACAAGACACGCTGACCTTCAGCGCCGACAATCTACCCAGCTGGATGCGCATAGACACCAACACAGGCAAGCTTTTTGGCACCCCTGTTAATGCCGAAGACACGCGCTATTCGCAGATTGTAGTGCACGTCAGCGACGGTAAACTGCGCACATCCCTGCCACCGTTTGAGTTGCAGGTGTTGGCAACACAGCCCATCGACCTCAACGGAATTGCCACCGATGCACCGCTAGCACAGGCTCGGGTACAACTGGCCATTGGCGGAAGACTTTACGAAGCCGACACCGATAGCACTGGTGCTTTCCGTCTGCAGGCTTTGCTGTTAAAAAGTGAAACAACACTTGAGCAGCCCCTGCAACTGGAGGTCTACGGCCGCGGCAGCCAGACTGGCGCCCACTTGATCAGCTTGTTGCCCAATCCGAAAATTTTGAGTTCGCTGATTCAGGCAGGCCAAACACTCGAGCCTGCCAGCCTACCGGAGTTGCGCGTTACCCATATCACCACCGCCCATTATTTACTGGCTTTGCAAATGAACGGCGGCCAGGCACCACAGAGTACAGCTCACTACGAATTTCTAATTAACAAGACGAATGTTGCCGAGCGGGAAGAGCTGCAGTCGGCCATAAAATTATTAGTCGACCATCCCAGCTACCACCTGGGCGAGATGGATCTTATTGCGCTGCTGCAGGGGCATGCGCAAGGGCCACTCGCGGCGTTCAAACAATGGCTTAGCGAGCGCAGCCTACTGGACGCAGCCGGTACCTATCTACCCCAGGTAGCCAGTGACCTGGCTGCGGCGCTGGCACAAACACACGCAGACGCCCAGCAAAATCTTGCCCTAAACGCGAGCCAGCTAGCCGGGGATTTATGGCTGCAAATTCCTGGTCATCCGGACCTGCCGGCCACCGGCGGTCGCTACCTGCGCCTGGCCGATAACGGCACCGGTTTGATGGACTATCGCGCCCAGCAGCTCGCCGCCTTTGCGAACGCACTATCGGCAATCACCTGGCGACTCGAGGAAGGCGCGGTAATTTTGCAGGGCACTACAAGCAGCCGCTATGAAACGCGCCACCTTCAACGCGATAGCCAAAGCGCTACAGCACTGGCACAGCGCACGGGACTACATTTGGACTTTGCTCAACACCTAGTTGAGCAGCACGCCGACCAACCCTATTTCCCCGTGGATGTTCGCCTGATCGAGGCAACCCTCTCGGTCACCGCGCGCACCCACCAGGGTACCTTTGTAAAACAGGTATCGACCTTGGCCTACCGCCTAAATTCCAAACAGGCTACAGAGTACAACTGGCCGGAGACCGATGTGTCGGATGCCTTCGTCGACGTGCAGTATTTTAAGTTGGTCAATACCAGCGCTGACTACAGTGCGACTATGCAAACCTTTATTCTGGCCAATAGTGCTTGGGTATTGCCCTTCGAAGGCGAACTCCCCGTTAACGCCGACGGCTCCTCCGAGCGCGTCATTTTTCACGAACACCTTCACTTTCACGCAGACGGAACGGCCAGCGCTCGCCATTTGAATCGCACGGTAAACTGGCAGCTTAGTGACCAATCCCTGACACTCACCGATGGTTTCAACAGCTATGTCTATTCGATTGTATCGGCATCGGACTCGTTGCTTGCCGTAAGGGTGAAGGGCTCTCATGCAGGTATATTGGCATTCAGTGGCGTTGCCTGGGCAAGTCGCGACAATGATCACGACGACCTATTTACCCAAACGGCAAGCGGTGAGCTGCCGAGCTATTGGCAATCGGGAATTCCCTTAGCCGATATCCGCTACCTGACCGTCGACCAAAGCGTCAACCTGGACGGGCTCTTCGGCTGGACCTTTGCGTCAAATGGCCAGGTTATACGGGGCATGGCCAACCACGTTGCAACCGATTGCCTCGACACCAGCAAACGCTGCATCAGCGTCGCGGCCTCGATAAACCATATCTGGGCACTGAACAATAGCGTCCTGACGCAGACCCACGCACAGGCCAGTACGCTACTCACGCGCCCCTGGGAGGTGCTGTCTCATACCGCCCCATTCACCCTGGTATACGAATATCAACAGCTGGACGACCAAAACCTCAATCTGCACTACTTTTCGATTGTGCCGCGCCTAAACCCTGTCTATCGCGCTGATTACCCCACCGCGCTTTGGGAAAACACGGCCCATTAACCACGCAATCGGTAAGTCTGAACCAGCTCCATGATACTGATTCGAGCCTGGAAATGCCGGGGCGTCTGCGTGCAGCAGCCCCGGCGCCCGTGCCTGCGCTGGCAGATCGCCGGCGTGCTATCGCCTTGGGTAGCGGCGTGTTCGGGTCGACTCTCAGGGCATTTTGCCCTGGTGTTGCACCCATGCTTCAGGCCATTAGCCATAGGCCTCAGGGTCAACATTGCCGCTTGAGCCGCCAAATCGGTCACTTTTCCGCCATAATTGTTTGAAGGTCACTTTTTAAGCGGCAGCAATAGGATATTTAGACGACAGCCTGTTATATTTAGCGTCACTCCTAACGGGTACTGCCGTACTTACTCAAAGGCGCCAGGGAACGTGTAGCCATGTCACATTACGACCTCTTATTTTTTGTTGTCGCAGGGGTGTTTTTCGTCGAAGCCCTGGCCTTCTATATTGCCTGGCGACTCAATGAAGCCGAGTACGGCACCCGCGATTGGGCCTATTACGCGATCATCATCGCCCTGGGCACCGGCACCGTAAACGTCGGCTTTATTCTTTCAGACCTCACCGATCCCTTTGCTAAAAGTATGGGCACATGGTTGTGGTACCTAGGTACCACGGCCAATGCCACGGCCTTTTATTTCCTCTGGCGGGGGGTGCAGCGCTTTCTCGGGCAGCCACAAATAGCGGGTATAAACGCCTTTACGACGTTACTTTTGTGCAGCCTGAGCGTGTCTGCCCACGCCCTGTTTAACCTGCCCAACAGTTGGCTGGCCACGTTTATCAGCATTGCCATTGCCGCTTTCTGCGGCCTTATTTTCACCACCTTTTACCGCAGCAACCAGATGCACCCCAGTTTGCGCACCATCATGCTGATGACCTTCGGCTATATGTTTGTGCTTTGGGGCCTGCGCGGGATTTCGCTGGTCCTCGAACCCAGTCGCGATCACCACGGCGCGCTCGATTCGGTGGTAATTTTCATGAGCATTATGGTTTCCATCCTCAATGCCTGCGGCCTGATATTACTTACGAACGAGCGACTGCACGTGCGACTGCGCGAACAAGCCACCCGCGATCCGCTCACTGGGTTGTTAAATCGGCGCGCGTTTTTAGACATTGCCCAAAGTCAGCTCGCACACGCCACGCGCCACCAGGTAGCGGTGGGCGTTGCCATGTTCGATCTCGATCACTTCAAACAGGTTAACGACCAATACGGCCACTTGGCAGGCGATCAAGCCTTACGAATTTTTGGCCAGTTGGTGCGCAATTGCCTGCGCGAAGAGGACACCATTTGCCGTTACGGCGGCGAGGAGTTCGTGGCGCTTATGCCAGGCGTGAGTCAGCGGGAGCTGCAAGCCATACTCGAGCGGATTCGGGCAGAAGTGGCGCAACTCAGCGAGTCGGAATTACCGACCACGGTGAGTATCGGCAGTTATTTGTGCCCACCGCACTGTTTGCGCCTGCAAGAAATGCTAGAAACGGCCGACCGCGCGCTCTACCAAGCCAAGCGCGACGGCCGCAACCGCGTGGTGCCCATGCAAGGGCAATCGACGTCTACAAAGCCAATTCGCGCTTAGCTTTACCAAAGGCATCGATGGCCATATCCAACTCGGCCCGGGTAATGGCGGCCGACATTTGCGTGCGTATCCGCGCCTTATCCTTTGGCACCACCGGGTAGGAAAACGCAATCACATACACCCCGTGCTCCAACATTTTGTCGGCCAGAGCTGCCGCCTTTTTCGCGTCGTACAGCATCACCGGTACAATAGCGTGTTCGCCGGGCAGCAATTCAAACCCGTGGGCTTCGAGGCCCGCGCGGAAATAGGCTGTGTTTTCTTTTAGCTGCGCGCGCAGCCCATCGTCCTGCACCAGTTCCATCGCTTTAATGGCGCCGGCAACTACCGGTGGCGCCACAGTATTAGAAAACAGGTAGGGGCGCGAGCGCTGGCGCAACATCTCTACCACCTCCTTGCGCGCGCTGGTGAAACCGCCGGAAGACCCGCCTAAAGCCTTACCCAAAGTACCGGTAATAATATCCACGCGTCCCATCACGCCGCAGTGCTCGTGACTGCCCTTACCTTTAGCGCCCACAAAACCCGTGGCGTGGGAGTCGTCCACGTGCACCAGTGCGTTGTACTTTTCTGCCAGCGCACACACCTGTTGCAGATTGGCGATATAACCATCCATGGAAAACACACCGTCGGTGCTGATCAATTTAAAACGCGCACCGTTTTTGTCGGCCTCATTCAGCTTGGCTTCCAAATCTGCCATATCGCTGTTTTTGTAACGATAGCGGGCGGCCTTGCACAAACGCACACCGTCGATAATAGAGGCGTGGTTTAACTCGTCGGAAATAATCGCGTCTTCTGCAGTTAACAGTGTTTCAAACAAGCCGCCATTGGCATCAAAACAACTGGGGTAGAGAATGGTATCTTCCATGCCCAAAAATTCGGTGATTTTCTGCTCCAAGGTTTTATGTAGCGCTTGGGTGCCGCAGATAAAGCGCACCGAGGCCATGCCGTAGCCCCATTTTTCCAGACCGTCGGCACACGCCTGTTTAATGTCTGGATGTTGGGCCAAGCCCAAATAGTTGTTGGCGCACAAGTTAAGCACCTGCTTGCCCTTAACTGAAATCATCGCGCCCTGCGGGCCTTCGATTTGTCGCTCACTTTTATAGAGCCCGGCATCTTTAATGTCGGCCAGTTGTGACTGCAAATGTTGCTGAAATTTTCCGTACATAGTCTGTCGCTCGCTGCTAGTGTTTCACACCCGAGCCGCGCGCTCAGCGCGCAACTTTCAAGGGTGCTATTCCCAATTCAAGATAACCTTGGCCGCCTCGCCCGATTTCATGGCGTCAAAGCCCTTTTGAAATTCGGTGTAGTGCAAGCGGTGGGTTATCACCGGGGTGATATCCAAACCGGTTTCCACCATGACGCTCATTTTGTACCAGGTCTCGTACATTTCTCGCCCATAGATACCCTTGATGGTGAGCATGTTAAAAATAACCTTGTTCCAGTCGATGGCCATGTCGTCGCCGGGAATACCCAGCATGGAAATTTTGCCGCCGTGGGCCATGTTATCCAACATGGAGTTAAAGGCTGCGGGGCTGCCCGACATCTCGAGCCCCACATCGAAACCTTCGCTCATGCCCAAGTCTTTAACCACGTCTTCCAGTTTTTCCCGGGTGACGTTAACCGTGCGCGTGGCGCCCAGTTGGCTGGCCAGCGCCAGGCGTTTGTCGTTCAGATCGGTAATGACGATATGGCGCGCGCCGGCGTGCCGGCACACAGCCGCTGCCATTGCGCCTATAGGGCCGGCCCCGGTAATCAACACATCTTCGCCCAAGAGCGGCCACTGCAGCGCCGTGTGCACCGCATTGCCAAAGGGGTCGAACAAGGACGCCACATCCAGGTCAATACCCGGCCGGTGCTCCCACACATTGGCGGCGGGCAGGGCCACATATTCGGCGAAAGCGCCGGGGCGATTAACGCCAATACCCGAGGTGTCGTTGCACAGGTGGCGACGACCCGCCATGCAGTTGCGGCAGTGACCACACACCACGTGGCCTTCGCCCGAGACAATATGCCCCGGCTCGAAGTCCACCACATTGCTGCCCACAGATACGATTTCGCCCACAAATTCATGGCCGATGACCATGGGGGTCTTGATGGTCTTCTGGGCCCATTTGTCCCAGTTGTAAATATGCAGATCGGTGCCGCAAATGGCGGTCCGTTTGACTTTGATCAGGACGTCGTTATTGCCCACCTGGGGCTCTGGCACGTCCTCCAGCCACAGGCCTTCTTTTGCTTCTCGTTTCACCAATGCTTTCATGGAAGTACTCCTGACAGACCTTACAGTGATAGGCCATATGCGCGAAATTGACCAATTCGCGCCATGCGCTGAAGTGATTCGGGCACCCAGGGGGTACCCGCTGGGCGGCAGATTAGCGAGATTTCACCGGTAGGGAACAGACCTGCTAGTCAAATGACAATAATTTCACAAACAAGCAGAAAACGCGCAATAAACCGTAGGATAGCCCCGGGTATACAGCACAGATTATTGGCGAGCACCAATAATCACGTCACCAAGCTCTAATACTCGGGCATCTTTGGTGAGTGCCACCAAATCGGCCGTTTGCAGGTGTCGCCGGAAGGGCGTATCCGCCAGCAGCTCGGCCACTCGGGGGTGGTCTTTAACCCGCACCACGCGGTGATAGGCGTCAACCAACTGCGCCGCTGTTTCGCGCTCTAACTGTTGATCAGTGAGGGCCTCCAGCTCGCGCTGCAGCGCCCAAAGGTCTTGTACAGGTGCGGTTTCTATTAGCTGATCAAACGTGGGGTCTTCCGTGAGCCCAAAGATATCGCGACTCATCAGCAATGCCCTGGCTCGTTCCGACTGCATGAGGGCATCGAATTCCGGCTGCACGGAGGTTTGCTGTAACAGGCGAACCCCTTTAACTGGCGACAACACGATGGCGTTGATCAGCTGGCTCACGGGCGATTCGGAGGGCGTATCAAAGGCATCGGTTTCATAACCGTAATCCGACAGCGCACTGTTGCTATCGAGCAATGTGGACGTAGGGTTAATTTGATCAAAGGTGGGTTTCACACCGGCCAGGAATGCCACCAGCCCGGCCATTACCGCACCGGCCAGCAACCCCACCACCAACCCCATGATGCGCGAGCCCCAACCCAGGCCCGCGGGTGCTTCATCGGGCGGGCGCCGATCAAAATAGCGGGTCATCAAGGCGCAGGCAGCCGTGTAGGTCAGCCCAAAAATTGCGCCGCCAAATACCAACTGGTGAAAATACAAGGGCCAGTCTAACCAGGTGCGGGTGATTGATAACACCGGCCCCAGCAGTGCACCGGTGGCCACCAGCGCCAGCACCAACAGTTGCAACCTGAACAAACTGCGGGAGAAGCCCTGCCAGCAACCGCGGGCACCCATGCCGACAATCAATGCCAGCGCCACCCAAAATACCGGAGAATTTGTCATATAGTTCGGGCCACTCCTAACCCCACCTCTAGGCAGCTCCACCCTGAGCTGCATTGTATGCTGTTCATTGCGCGAGCGAAGCTCGTAACCCACCAAACGCAAATAATTTACGGTGGCCCGAATCGGAGCACCTTCTGGTCATATTGGCGCTAGTCGCCTGAACCCAAGCTGAAACGCCCACCTTTAACCGCGAGGCTCGCGCGCCGGAACTAGCGCAGGGATCGCCTGCCTAGCGGCTGGTCACCCACAGCACCACCGCGTCTTCTTTAGATACCGACACTAAACAGTGCCCCATGCGCGCGTCGTAATAGATGCTGTCGCCTTCGCAAAGTTTCACGGGCTCGTAAAATTCTGTATACACCTCAACCTCACCCGACAGCACCAACATGAACTCTTCGCCCTCGTGGCGCACCCAATCTTCGAAGTCATCAAAGCTTCGGGCCCGCACGGTACATTTAAAGGGCACCATCTTCTTGTCGCGCATTTGCGTGCACAAGAGCTCGTGCTCGTAGGTGGTGGTTGGGTGTGGCGTGCCCTCGCCCCGGCGCGTAATGTCGCGCCGGCCGTTGGCTGTTGGGCCATCCTGCGGGGGCACAAACAACTGTGGAATATCGATCCCCAGGCCCGCCGTCAGCTTTTGCACAGCTTGGAATGTGGGGGATATTTGCTCGTTTTCAATCTTTGACAGGGTCGAGCGGGCCAAACCGGTGAGTCGGCTGGCCTCCTCCAGGGTCAAGTTGTTGGCGAGCCGGATTTCCTTCAGCCGCTTGCCCAGCTGCAGCGGTTCCACAAACTTGCCGTCGTCCTTGCGTGCCACCTCTAGTACAGAGGGTTGCTCGCCTGTTCTATTGTCTTGATCGGTCACACTCATCCCCCAGGGCCACCTAGCCAATGAGACCCCAAATTTGGCTGCGATACTACACGCGAAGCCCGCTGGAAGCCACGGGCCACAAGGATACGCACAAAAGTTTCCTATAGGAAATTTAAATTGCTGATCAGGAAACCCCCTGCTACTATGCGCGCCTTAATTTAAGCCCCGTTAAGTAGCCCTTACGGCTGCTAAACTTGGCACCTTCTCCAGCTTTCGCGACAGGTAGATCCCATGACCAGCCGTATCCATCAGCTCGCCCACCACCAGGAATTCATCGGCCGCCACATCGGCCCCAACGCCCAGGATACCCAAGCCATGCTTGAGGCCCTGGGTGTAGCCAGTATCGACGAGCTGATCGATCAGACAGTGCCCGCCAATATCCGCGGCAACACGGCCAGCGCACTGGGCGAGGCCGTCACCGAAGCAGAAGCACTGAGTTACCTCAAGCAGGTGGCCAGCCAGAACAAAGTCTTTAAAAGCTACATAGGCATGGGCTACCACGACACCCACGTACCCCACGTGGTGCTGCGCAACGTGCTGGAAAACCCGGGCTGGTACACCGCCTACACGCCCTACCAGCCAGAAATCGCCCAGGGCCGCCTGGAAGGCCTGCTGAACTTCCAGCAGATGATCATCGATTTAACCGGCATGGAACTGGCCAACGCCTCCATGCTGGATGAAGGCACCGCCGCGGCCGAAGCCATGGCCATGTGCAAGCGCCAAATGCGCAAAAACAAATCCAACACCTTCTTTGTGGCCGACGACACCCATCCGCAGACCATCGCCGTGATTCAAACCCGCGCGCACCACTTTGGCTTTGAGGTGGTAGTCGGTAACCCCGAAACGGATTTAGATAACCTGGAATACTTCGGCGCCCTGCTGCAATACCCGGGCACCACCGGCGAAGTAAAAGACCTGACTGCCATCATCGACAAGGTGCACGCCGCCGATGCCCTGGCCACCGTCGCCTGCGACCTGATGAGCCTGTTGCTGTACAAATCACCCGGCGCCATGGGCGCCGACGTGGTAGTAGGCACTAACCAACGGTTTGGCGTACCCATGGGCTTTGGCGGCCCGCACGCGGGCTTCTTTGCCTTCCGCGACGCCTACAAGCGCTCGGCACCCGGCCGTATTATCGGCGTGTCCGTAGACAGCCACGGCCGCACCGCCCTGCGCATGGCCATGCAAACCCGCGAGCAGCACATCCGCCGCGAAAAGGCCAACTCCAACATTTGTACCTCGCAGGTATTGCTGGCATTGATGTCGGTGTTCTACGCCATCTACCACGGCCCAGAGGGCTTAAAGCGCATCGCCACGCGCATTCACCACCTGACCAATATGCTGGCCACGGGCCTGCAGGACGGCGGCTTCACCCTGGCCCACGGCACCTGGTTCGACACCCTCACTGTGCAAGTAGGCGCTAACCAACAGGCCCTATACGACAAGGCCGTTAGCGCCGAAATTAACCTGCGCAAAGTCGGCACAGACGCACTTGGCATCAGCCTGAACGAAACCACCACCACCGACGATTTGGCAGCGCTGCTGGCCGTGTTTGGCGTGCAGGCCGACATAGATGCGCTGGACGCCGCCGCCCAGAGCCCAATCACCGGCGAACTGGAGCGCAAGCTGCCCTACATGACCCACCCGGTGTTTAACAGCTACCACTCAGAAACCGAGATGCTGCGCTATTTAAAGCGCCTAGAGTCACGCGATCTGGCGCTCAACCAGGCCATGATTCCCCTGGGTTCGTGCACCATGAAGCTCAACGCCACCGCCGAGATGATTCCGGTGACCTGGCCCGAGTTCGGCAAGATGCACCCCTTCGCCCCCATGGATCAGGCCAAGGGCTACAGCCAGTTGTTTGAAGAACTGCAAGACATGCTCAAGGCTTGTACTGGCTACGACGCCATCTCCCTGCAGCCCAACGCCGGCTCCCAGGGCGAGTACGCGGGCCTGGTGGCCATCAAGAAATACCACGAAGCCAACGGCGAGTTCGATCGCAATATCTGCCTGATTCCCCAGTCGGCGCACGGCACCAACCCCGCCACCGCCATGATGGTGAGCATGAAGGTGGTGGTGGTGAACTGCGACAAGCACGGCAACGTGGACCTGGCCGACCTGCAAGCCAAGATTGAAACCCACGGCAAGCAGATCGCCGCGCTAATGGTGACCTATCCCTCCACCCACGGTGTATTTGAGGAAGGCATCACCCAGATTTGCGAGATGGTGCACGCGGTGGGCGCACAGGTGTACATCGACGGCGCCAACATGAACGCCCTGGTGGGCGTGGCCGCGCCCGGCAAGTTTGGCGGCGACGTATCGCACCTGAACCTGCACAAAACCTTCTGCATTCCCCACGGCGGCGGCGGCCCCGGCATGGGCCCCATCGGCGTGGGCAAGCACTTAGAGCCCTTTTTGGCCGGCCACCCGGTACAGCCCGTGCCCGGCACCGACCCCAACAACGGCACCATTTCCGCCGCGCCGTGGGGCTCGGCCTCGATCCTGCCCATCAGCTGGATGTACATCAAAATGATGGGCGCCGAGGGCATGAAAGCGGCCACGGAATACGCCATTTTGAACGCCAACTACATCGCCAAAAAACTCGGTGAGCACTTTCCTATTCTGTACAAGGGCAAGAGCGGCTTTGTGGCGCACGAGTGCTTACTGGATCTGCGCCCCATGAAAGAGGCCAGCGGCGTCACCGAAGAAGACTTCGCCAAGCGCCTGATGGACTACGGCTTCCACGCCCCCACCATGAGCTTCCCCGTGGCCGGTACCCTGATGATCGAGCCCACCGAATCCGAAGCTAAGGTGGAGCTGGATCGCTTCATCGAAGCCATGATCAGCATTCGCAACGAAGTGGCCAAAGTGGAATCCGGCGAATACAGCGCCGATAACAACCCGCTGGTAAAAGCCCCACACACCCAAGACGACGTACTCGCGGAAACCTGGGATCGCCCCTACTCCCGCGAAGTCGCCGTGCGCCCCACCGAGTTCTTGAAAGGCCACAAATACTGGCCCACGGTTAACCGCATCGACAACGTCTATGGCGACCGCAACTTGATTTGTACCTGCCCAAGTATTGAGAACTATCGGGAAGATTGATTGGCTTTGGCTGATTGGTTGGGTTTATGTTAGGGGCGCTTCGGCGCCCTTTTTCATGACCCTTAACGAAAAACCCTTTCACCCAGATATCTACAAACCTACATAAAACGTTCGTACCATTAATAGAAATTTCGCTATGTAGCGCTTCAGCAAATGCTTATCATTCGAATCGATACAACTAACTTCAGCCTACTAGCCAAGCCGGTTGACCAGTTAACCAATTAGTTAGATACACACCAAAAGGAATCGACATGAACCAACAGGAAGTTTTGTCACTGACTGAAAATCAATCTGAAGCCTATATTTTCTCTCTAGAGAGCCTTTTAAAAGAAGCGTCTGAGAAACTGGGGAAATCACTTGAAGATTTTGACGCTGGCACTGCAAAAACGATAGGCGGCCTCTACTCACCCGCTCAGGACCTACTTTTAGTCACTAAAATAATGTCGGAATTAGGGATAAATGGACAAGCCGTAACAAAGCGAATCAACAACAAAACCTACATTATCCTAAAAGGAAATGCTGGCTTACGTCAGGAGCTTAGGGGCACAAGGTACCTTGCATCAAATCCGAAGATTCTTAAATTTGCAATTGGTACACAAGGCGCCAATAGAACCATTGCCAAGGGTGGAATTGTCACTTTATTGATCACTATCCCCTTGTCAATTGTGGATATAATTCTCCAAGATAGCGTTACTGTAGGCAAGGTTATTGGCACCATTTCAACAGATATTGCAAAAGTACTAGTTTCCGCTGGTATAGGGTCTCTAGCAGCCATGGCGGTCGGCGCGGTAACAACCCTAGCGGCAGGCCCATTAATCGCGGCTATATTTGTCGGCATTGCAGTCTCAGTAGCCCTAGAAAGTCTTGACCAAAAATATGGAATTACAGACAAACTTATCAAAGCTATCGATGATGAGTTAAACAGCCTTTATAACAAAACAATTGGCGAATTTGTTAGAGGAATTCGACAAGTTGAAGCCGTGATTGAGTACCAAATTAGAAATGGACTGCCTGTAGGGCGGGGAATATTCTACTAAAATAATAATGAATAAGAAACTGGCGCATTTTATATTACTGATTCTCGACATTGGTGCAATTCTTGGCGCCTACGTTGCCTACCAGCATGCTGAAAGCACCTTGTCGAGCATCAATTTGGAAATCGAAGAAATCACCTTTGAAAGTTCAATTTTCTATTATTTTTTTGCGCTTATTATCCCAGCACTGCATGCGACATCACTCTTACATCAAAGCCACGTAAAAAACACTAAACGCACTACTCTAATCAATACAATCTTAGCTGCAATCGCACTAACAATCATCGCAGGAAAGTATATTGCGACCCACAAAATAGAAACTTCACTTCTAAACGCCAACTACAAATCTTGCGAAAAATTCAATAAAGGAAAATATAAACGTGCCACATATAAAAAACAGTGCTAGCTACATATTTTTTCTATTAATTTCCATCAGCACCACTACGTTTGCCGGCACTGAAGTAAGCTGCCGAATAGATTCCGACAATTTTTTAGAGCCTGGATACAATGAGATCCAAACTGAAAATGTCATGCTCTCTGACGCACCTGGAACGCCTAGTGGAAATGGAAAAATATATTCCTCTACAAACATCGACATTTTTGTTAGCACATCGGGCTACACAAGAACCAACGAAGGGATTACCGTAGGCACCTACGACATACAATTAGTTGACCGAAAGAAAAATCAATCAATTGCCGCCACATCTGCAAGCGACGGCCACAAAATGGCAGTGTTAACACTTAACGGACTAGACGATAATCAATCCCCTGTTAACCGCTTAATTATTACTTGCTTTGGAACTGAAAATCTCTAGTAGAAATGAAACACGTCCGGAGATCAATGAAGCAGGCAGCCTGATACCACGTCCATCTAACTTCAAAGAGCCTCACCCTTTGATCGTTACAAGTCGGGCAGATTCCAACTATTGTTACAAATTCGCGGCGCAGGAAATGACTCAGAGTCCATTGACCTGCCTCGACGGTTTACAATGGCCGTCGAGGCAGTTGCAACCCTATTTGCAGAGTTCCGGGTCCAGGCAAATAACGTGGATGCGATAGGCCTCGCGGCTGACACAGTCGCCAAGCCGTTGGACTACCGTAAGAATATCGCCTGCTACCAGGGCTCGGGTTAAGCCGATTTCATCACCCGATCCGTCGGCGATTTCGATGCCGGCATTGTCGTAGATCTGAATCTGAGCACCCGCCACATAGCTTGTGACTTTGACCGTTGTGTCACCCACCAAGGGCTGGGCGATTGTGGGCGCAGGCAAGGTTTCACAGGGGCGCGTAGGATCTGTTTCTACCTTAACGTCCTCACACAGCGACGACGCGATAGTAAACTGATCGCCGGGCAAAATATTGCGCCCGAGCCCCGTTGCCACATCCACTTCCGGGTTCCAGGTTACCGCGGTGGCGAATTTTGCCAGTACACCTGCACTGTTCTCAGCCACTTCAGTTCTTGCACCTTCCGGCAGGTTTTCCACGTGCAGCAGCGGTTGACCTGCAATCGGGGCGCCACCTTTAATCTGTGGAATTGGCAAGGGGCTCGGTTCAGGCCCAACCGTCACGACGTTCGACAGACCAGAGGAATCCGCACAAAGATGTTGCTGCGCCGTAAATTGATCGCCCTGGGCAAAGGGGGATTTAAAGGGCGTGACGTTGGTCCAGGTTCCACCCAGTGAGAAGGTGCGCTCATCCGCCCCGTTGCTGAATACCGAGAGTTTCACACCTGGTACATGGCGTACCGCAATCACCACGCCGCAGGCGTGCGCAATGGTGGGGTCGATTTCCGGGTTGGGCAGTCCAGTGGGATAATCATCCAGATGACTAATCACCGTAACGGGATCTGACGTGGCGGTGGCGCCGGCATAGGTCTGGCTTGCGCGCACGATGTCGCCCACATTCAGGCTGGGCACCATCACCGAGAAGCCATTGGGCTGTTTGACGGTTTCAGTGGCAACCACGGCCCCGTTCACTTCAACGTCGACGATGGCGTCGTAAATGCCACCTCTCACCTCAACCCATTCAGAACAGGCATAGAGGGGGCCAATGACAGGGGGTGAAATAACACTCCGGTCATCCTTTGGATCAAAGGGCACCACTTCTGGCGGTGGCACCGCACCGTTGTCGCACAGGGTGGCAAGCGCAGTGCGATGGAATTCATAGTCAGGGTCTTTAGTGCCCTTGCGAACGTTTCCGGGGTCCGTTGGGTCGGGAATGCGCGCCATTGTGGGTGCAACCGTCACACCTTGAAAACTATCAAAAAAACCATTCATTGCCGACGCGAGAATGGGCGAGCAGTAATCCGAGATGGGGCCAGCACCCCGGTTAAAGCTGTGCAGGTTCAACGCAAGAATATCTGGGAAGCGGCCCGCATAACCCGTGTTATGGCAACCGAGGCACGATTGTTGACCGGCAGGTAGCGTAACACTATCCAATAGCGTCAGCGGGCCCGGGTTCTGCGGGTAATCACTGCGAATAAACGGCACGTGCCATTTGGGGCTGCGAGACCGGGCGCCCAGGTCTAAGGGCCCCTGTATATGGGCAATAAAAGGATTCTCGCCCGCGTGGCAATCACTGCATACGCCATTGGTCACGTTGGAACCGTTGAGAAAATCTTTCAGATCACGGCTGCTGTTTGCCTTTACGTTACCGGTGTCGTAGTAGCAGGCATTGCCGGTTTCCCGGCCCAGGCAAATGATACCCACGGCGCTTGCGCTGGCATCACTGACCTTGTTCGGGTCGCTACTGTAGCGAGGCAGGGAGATACAAATGCCGTCGGGCGACTCGTCTTCGAATGTCCAAACCTCGGTAAATTCACCAAGGTTCAGGAAATTGCGCAACAACCCCCCTTCAAACTTCCATTCGCTACCGCCCCGCTTCCAGGTTTCTGGGGCGGGCACGCCCAATTTTTCACAGGCATTAATATACTCACGGGTACTTAAACTGCCAGGCTCTACTGAGAGCGATTTGGCGACTGAGGGATTTTTGGCAAAGTCGAGGGGAAGGCTCGTCCCCCAGTCAAAAGCATTGGGATCACGTTCAATGAGGTCTTTAAACCAATGTTCTCTGAGCACGCGATTGATGGCAATCAGTTTGACTGGCTTTTGTCCGTCACTTTTTTGCAATAAAACATCCAGAAGAATGGAGTGAATCACTGTGTCATCGAGCGCCTTTTGGCTCATGAGCTCGTCGCGAAGCGCTTCTACCTCTGCGAGCGTGCGCTTGTTAGCGCGACCTGCAACAGCCTCATAGTTTCGTTCAACCCAGGCAGCAATTTGCTTAGGCTCGGGTGTAACACTTACACCTTTTGTATTAAGCACGCCATGGTGCGCGGCAGTGGCGAAATCCAAGTAGTCAGATTTTTCTTTTGCCGTGGCGCTGAAATTTACAAGCAGTAGAATAATAACGAACAGCGGGCGAGGTAGCTTCCTTAGAATATCCATATTAAATCCCTTGCATTGGTACAATGCGATAACTTTTCCTTCCTGCCCCAGTATAACGCTGTTCTTTTAAAATGAATGGATCAATTCAATACAGAATTAATCTAAAAATACTGAATTTTAAGTGTATTTTTTGTCATCAAACGTTTTACTGTGCCCTAAACGTTAACACCGACTTTTAGGCTATTTTCAGCGGTTTAAGTTGAATATTTACTGGGCCAGATGATTTTGGTGACACGGTGAATTGTTTTCTGATATCAACCCGAAGCGTATTTCGACGCCACATTTTGGTCGCAATCATTTTTCTCATTTAGGGCGGATAAGAATGTTTCGGCCAAGACCAGAAAACAGAAGAATTGTGAAATGGTGATTGGCGTTTTAGCTGATTGAAGCAAAGAGCGCTTCAGCGCTCTTTTTTCTTAGGGCCGGTGTTCTTTTCGAGCTGCGTGGCGGGCGGCAGGACCGGAATGGCGGGGACGCGCGAATACCCTTCGAGGCCGGCCACCAAGCATAGCTTGGCGTCGTTCAGCTACGCGCGGAGCTAATGGCTCGACAAATCGGCTTCGCAAACGCTTGCTTCACCCCTGTAGCTCTACGGGCTCGGCCCTGCCGCCCGCTTTCACCGTCAAGCTCCCACGTCGCAAACAGAACAAACCCGTAGAGTGGGATAGCGCAACGTAACCCACCGCTTCGAACCAACAGCAAGCGTCTCTAGCGCTGGTAGCCTGAACTATCTTGCGAATTCCACAAACTTCCCTCGGATTCCTGACCCAAGGAGGATTTAGATGCCTAAATTCTTATCTGACCCCAATTGTTACAGCGAAGTGCAGCAGGCTTGCCCCGCCATTCGATGATCTGATCCAACGCCCGTATTACACAACTCGATGGCAGCGATAGGTCCACCTCGATACCGAGCCCCTCGCGGTTATAGTCGTCGATAACATTGAACGTCCGCAGCGACTTGCCGCTGGCTAACTGGTCGCTCATAAAGTCCATTGACCAAACCTGATTGGGAGCTTTAGGCACGTCCAACTCGCCCGGATAATCTCGTTTGATCCGTCGACGAGGCTGGATACGGAGATTCAGCTCTAGCTCCCGATACAGGCGATATACCCGCTTGTGATTCCAGGTGTAGCCCTTCACGTTGCGCAGATACAGGAAGCACAGACCAAAACCCCAGCGCTTATGGGCCTGCGTAAGCTTTAGCAGCCAATCGGCAATCACAGCGTTCTCGCCATTGAGTTTCGCTTGGTAGCGATAGCAGGTTTCGCTGATCCCGTAGACCTCGCAAGCCAGTTTAATACTGATACCGTGCTTAGTGACGCCTTTGCGGCCCATCTCTCGACGCTGAGACGGCCTTACAGCTTTCCCTCAAGCGCTTCCTGTCGCAATTCTGCCTTGAGGCGCTCTTCGGCATACATCTTCTTGAGTCGAGCATTCTCGGACTCTAGCTCCTTGAGCCGTTTCATCAAAGATGCATCCATGCCCCCGAACTTGGCACGCCATTGATATATCAGGGCCGCGCTAACGTTGTGTTCGCGAGCTAGCTCAGCAACCGAAACTCCGGCTTCATGCTGCTTGAGAATCGCCAGAATCTGGCTGTCGGAAAATCGAGACTTCTTCATCATACGCTCCTTAAGCGTGTATTATAAAAGTCTCTACTCAAAACCTCGATTAATTTTCGGGCGGATTACACCTTGATAATTTACATATTCATTTCTATTTCAAACTTAGTGAAAATACTTTCTTTGTTGTCAATCAATAATTCTGGTAGACCTGGGTCAAAGAGAACGTCATCATCATTGTCAATTGTATAACTGTTCTTGTATTTTTCGATGAGAAGTTCGGCAACTGTTCTTGAGATGCCATTTTTTATCAACTTTATGGTATCCTTATCATCAGTTCCATATTTTAGCTGTAGATAGAAGTTGTCATCGACCAACCCTAAATCATTAAGTGTCTCTATAAACTTAAAGATTTTGTAGTCAATGAAATCCTCCTCTTCTTTTATTCTAACGATAGCAAGATTTATCTTTTCTGCTTCGGATTTGCTCCCTATTCGGATATACCTCTCTAAGTACTCGTTGTCTCGCTTGGTTTCTCCCCAGCTTCCAGCGAAAACTAAAGCGTCAGGATTTTCTTCAATTAAAGAGTTCCAGTACCCAGTGAATCTACCTATCAGGAGTTTGAGTGGTGTTCTAGACACTCTCCATTCAAGCAGTTTGGTGTAGAAGGATAGGGCTTCCTGATTATTGAGTCGGTATATATCAGACCTTTCATTTTCAACACGAGCAATAAATATTGTTTGAATAATGGTCATTAGTGTTTCTGGATAGGTTATGAATTTATCGCCAAGCAAATCAATTGAATCTTGTATTTCATTTTCATGCTGAATAATGTCAATCTCATATGCTGAGTTTATGAGTAGATACTTACCAGCCTCTGTTTCAATTTTAGGGCCATCGAATTGCTCAACAATTCCGCTTTCCAAATTTTCTAATTCAAATATAGATTTTTCAAAGTCTGCCCTGTTGTCATCGGTAATTTCGGTACCTTCAAGAAGAACATTCTCAACTTTATCCTTTTGTTTCTTTTGAAGACTGGCTGAATCGCTGAGAAAACCACGAAGATTTGCGTTGCTTGGCGTGTAATCTTCTGTTCCTATGACGTGAATTTGAGGCTCCAGGAGAAGTAGATTTTCCAATCCATCGCCATAAAAAATATCACTAAATCTATTGGCTCTTCCTGCTAAATTCTTGAATTGAGATGGCGATAGATTTCTTAACCCCTTCTTTGTTTCAAAAAGAAATAGCCTCTGGATTGGCAGGTTGACGCCCTCAAGTAGAGTTGAGCTTGATATTAGATATTTTATTTTTTTAGATTTTCTGAATAGGTATTCAACATAGTGTCGAACATTTTCTGTCATGGAGCCATGATGATATACAATTCCTTTTTTTAAACACTCAACCAAGTTGTATTTAGTGTCAATGGTATTTGAAAGCTCCATAATGGCCTCATTAATTAACTCACAATCAACTACATCTATTTTAGCTGAAAGATTTTTTAAAAATAATTCAATGTTCTTTGGTTTGTTGAAGTAAATAATGTTTTTATCTAGAGAGTTCTTTATCAGATAATCGAAATGATCAATATAATTTATATCTTTTCGAAAAAATTCATTTATATGCTGATCATATATTTGTGATTTATTCTCAATTCGAAAATCTATTAAGTAGTAAGTCTCCGACTTTACAGATTCGTCAACTGTGAAATCGGATTCAATGTGATTAGAAAATCTAGAATTTAAATTTTGAGGATTGCCAATTGCTGGAGTAAAATATTTTACCGCCGCATATGGATTTCTATGACATACGATACTTATCACTATACTTAGAAGTTGGCTTCGCTCATCTTTATCCAGTAAGTTATGCGCTTCATCTATGTAGAGGTAGTCAAATGACAGGTCGGGTTCCTGACTCAATAATCGTGAAAGCCGTTCCTGAGTTAATACGTATACTGATCCCTTGTCACTATCGTTGTGCATCTCTGGGTGAGTGACAATTCTATCTACCCAGTCTATACCCGCATCTTTAATTCTCTTTTTAGTTTGGCTTAATAGTGCTTTTGAAGGGACGATAATGCAGGAACTTTCTTGTCGATTGCTTCCTTTGAGACTATTGATTATGAGGTCGGATTTTCCGTAGGAGGTTGGCGCCACTACAGCAAAATTATTCTCATTATTGCCTACTATAAATTCTGACAATAATTCTTGCTGGCCCGTTAAATATATATTGCTTTTATTAAATGTTTCTATGTAGCTTTCCGCAGCTAAGCTACTTAAGCCTTCAGAGGTAATGGAACTTTCTGAAGCCCCTATTTTATTGTGGAGTATTTTTGCGATTGGAATTAAACCTCTATTAAGCGAAATATCATAAAGAGGCATGTAATCAAGTGTTGTGTTGCAGTATCTTAGAATAATCTTATATGCAAGATTTTTAAGAATCTTATCCTCTTGGTTTATAAATAAAATAGCCGCGGATAGAAGCTGTATTTTTTCTTGGTCGGATATTTCTTCTTCAAGAATTATCTTTTTGTACAATTCATTAAACCCAGTCTTTCGGATTTTTCTGTAGGTTAGTTCTTTTTTAGGCATCTTCAATTGCCTCCTCAATACCATCTGCTATTAGCTTATAAGACTCTTGCTGTATTGATATGATTACAATTGACTTAAAAGTATTGGCATCGTGTATTCTGGTGCGCTCTTTAAAGATAGCTTCTTTCGATACCCCTTTGCTGGGGTCATAGAATAAAACTGATGAAAGTATGACGTTATTCTCTTCAGGTGATGGACTTCCATTCTGTGATCTGACGGCATGCCCATTTAGTATTTGCATGAGACTAAATTTATAGTCTTTTGTATCTGCGACTGCATTTCTAGCGCTTACAATCGCATTTAGCCAGTATGTGCTATTATTTTCGGACAATCTTTCAATGAGGTCTTTTTCTGCCTTTTTTGAAAAGTTAATGGCTTTCTTTGTAGCAGGAGATTTATTCTTGTTTTCTCCTGATTTAACTTCAGTGATCCAAAGTTTTCCGTCATCCTTTCCTGCAACAAGAACTTCAAAACCTTTCCTTTGGCTTTTCTCTTCCTGATTGAAAAAAGGGCTTACAACTTCATACTCTTCGATGAATTCATGTATGAGGACATGCGTAAGAAGTTCTCCTATAATCCCCTTTTTCTGATTTTCAGATTTGTCTTTGTATCGCTCAATAAACTGCTTTAGAGTTGCCTTTTCTTTGTGGATTTCCAGGTCGTAATCTAACAGCCCAATGCCGTGGCATATGGCAGAAATGTTCCGTTTTATAGTATCAAAGGTACCATCATTGAGGTCGGGGATATTCCATAGGATAACTCCTTGGCCATGATCAATATCCAGCATTAATTTACTTTCCTTTCGCTTAAATATTAGCGGGTTCGTTTTGGTGGCCATGGTTTTACACTGAGAATAAGCGTTTTTAATAATTGGGATCAGATAAGAATAATGGCGCTTCAAACTCCCTACCCTTAAACGTCGTTTCGTTCATATACGTTGTACGCCTACCTTCCTATTCGCATTCCGCAACAGCCCCGCACGCTCCCCCACCGATCAATTATAAAGAACCGCTCCCCAAAACCACCCAACATCTACCACTGAATTGCGGTGCTTTAGGTGACGGCCGCTAACTGCCTGTGCAACAGCAGCGACGAGCACGAAGGTTTTGTTGAGTGTCGAGATAAAGAGATAAAGCGGTCGGAGTGAATTAGATCAACCTTATCCCTTATGTAATTCTCAACTATCTCCTCCATGCCAACCCACTACTCCCTCACCCCTCGATAAACCCCATAAACCTGGAATCAAGGGGTCAGACTCCATGATCACAACATCCAATCGTCGCAGCACTAAAACCCAACTCCCTGCCGCCACGTTGCTGCTGCACCTTGACCCCTCCCCCTCCTCGCCAAAAAATGAAGCACCGTCCCCACCCCCGCAAAACCACCCAACATCTGCCACTGTATCGCTATGGTTTGGGTGGCGGCACAGAGGCTGAGTGCCAGCGCGATGGGTGCGGCGAGCATCAGGGTTTTGTTGAGTGTAGTGAGCTTTGCGCGGCGGCGTAGTACGGGGAGCGCGGTGATGGAGACGACGTAGGCGAGAAACCGTGCGAGGGTGCTGACGGCGGCGAGGGCTAGGAAGTTTTCCCAGAGGGAGAACAGGATGGCGCCGGCGCCGAAGAATACGATGGAGTTGGCGGGGGTGCCCAGGGGGGCAATAGGGTTGGAGCGGCAGCGGGTACCGGTAACAGCGGCTGTGCGACGTTTGGCCGCAAGCTGCGCGACATACCAACAGCGGCCAAACATGTGAAACGGGGCCATCACTCAATCCTTAAGCGCTGCGGGGCCCGCTGGTGACTTGGGCCTTCTGTTTCAATTGTCGTCCAATAATCAGCGCAAAGGCCGCCGCCGTCAACTCTCTTCTGGAGGTCTCAGCACCCAAACTGATACGCCCGTTCTGGCTAATTGTTCAATTTGCAGCCAATCAATCCAGGCCAACTAAGACCAATGTCTCATATTTCTCCCCCCGTAACGCCGAACCCTGCCGCCCCCTGAAAATCCCTTTATACTCGCGCGAGATTGTCCCGCAGCACCCGCGGGGCTGGAGTTGTCAGACTAAAAGGATTTTCCTATGCTGCTAGACGCAAACCCCGTCGACCGCTGCCATTTAATTGCCGGAGAAAGATCAGGCAAGCCTGTCTACATTACCCCCCAAGCAAAACCCATCTACGACGAACTCTACAAGCTGGCCAAGCGCAATAACTACTGGGCCCAGACCACCGTAAAAGGCATTCAAGAACTGGCCGCCGGCCGCCTGCACATGAACAACATCTTCGTCCACCCCGGCTGCGCCCGCCGCGACGGCAAGGAAGAGTTTGTGGTGGTACTGCCAGGCTGTAAGGTGACCGCTGAGAAGCTGGATGGCGATGGGTACAAATTGTTGCATTTTGCCCCTGATGCGCATTATTTTGAACTGCTGCCAGAGGATGCGAGACCAGGCCTTTATCGAGCAGAGCATAAGAATAGAGGCTGGCTTAGCCGTCCAGTAAAGGATGGATCTGTCAATAAAAGAGACGATTACGTGGTTGTGGTCAGCGACAGCGGGCACGGACAATCAGAGGATGCCATTGAGGTCGCGGCGGCAAGTGCGGGGGCCACGCCGTTCTTTAGCGGTAAACAGGTAGAGCGTATTGGATTCGATTATCATTACACTCCTGGAGACAAGCGAATCGGCGGGCTTCGTAATTTGAGGAAAGCACTCCGTCCATTGGATATAGAAGACCTGAATGGATCTGCGTTATTGCTGGCCAAGTCTATGGCCTCTGCAAGTAAGCAAAAGGGTATAGTTTGGGTATCTGAACGTGGTGGCTCCGCCATACTTTCCCAGGCCCTCAAAATCCTATCCACTCAAGGTGTCAAACTAAAAGATCATTACCTTTTTATGCTTGAACCCACAACAACCACGAAAGATGCAATTGAGTCAGCAATCAATTTGGAAATGACTCTTGAAAGAAATGTAGCCAAGGTTGGGTTTTTGAATGTCGTTGGAAATAGCGGTCAACTTGGGGCAATTACGGCCCGACTTAAGGATAAAAGCTATACACGTAAAATGGCTAGCGTTGATTTTGTTAAACAGGGCCTTACAATCCAAGGTGGCATAGCCGCCGTGGGCACGCTTCTTGCGACCGGGGGAGCAACCGTGAGTGCACCGGCGGTCCCCGCTATTATTAGCTTTATTGCGGCGGTGGCTAGCGGAACCGTCGCTGGCGTTGCGGCTGCCTCAACTGTGACAGAGCAAATTGCACCCAAACTACATCACCGAATAAAGGCGGAACTGTAATGCTTGCTATTCTAAGCGCTGTCCGAACAAAGCTGAGAACGCCGACATATCCGGTCAATGCTGTCTTTCCCCTTTCATTGTTGAAGTCATCAGTCACCATAAAAGCAGCCGGCAATAGCGTTTTATTCACGGCCCCTATCCACTATCCAAAAGTCCCAGCGGCGAGCAGAGAAATTCTAGCTAAGGGAGACGTTTTGGAATATGGGTACTCAGATAATATCCCAAAGGAGGTCGTCGAGCCCATTATTGAGTCCTGGAATGCGTTTGCCAGAACATGGTCATTCAATGCGCCCTGGTGGGGAGGCAGTGTCGCTCAAATCTCAATGGCGGTAGAAGTAGTAAAACCCAAGAGGCTTAAAGAGTCAGCCGACCTCCTGTCCTACCCTGCACTCAAGTACGCAGTAGCTGAATACATCGAAGCTAACTACCACCATATTTATGTTAATAACGAGCGGCTGAAGTTATATAGCGGCCCTGAGCAATGGGCCGTTGACCATAGTAAAAATTCGCCGTATATCTCCGTTTCCATGCTGCGTCAGGGCGGTCACACAAGGGAGATACTGAATTTTTTCCCTTTAGACCGAGAAAGGCTTTTGTGTTTTGGATTCAACCTCTATCGAGGAGGAAAGGCAGTAGGCGAAGAGGAAGTTGAAAAACAGATTCCAGCCGCGCCAATGGTAAAACTGATTAAAGACATCATGTCTTCAGTAGAAATACACCGCAAAGACGCTAAAGAGACAGAGGCTGGTTTCTCAGACCAAAAATTCATTGAGGAAGCGAAAGCCAACCCGCTTTCTACGGTGAATTCGGAGTCTTTCTCTTTGCTAGCCGGCTAGCCATAGACCTTAATGAAAATGGGTCTCTGAAGAAGTTGGTTCAATTATCAGCGGCTTTTTTAATAGCAGTAAAGCTATTTACCATCTTCACTATTTGCTAACCTATGCTTTCCATTTTTAAGTACCCAAGAATAAAACTGAGGGACAGGCGATATCCTGTCAAACCTCATTGCACTTCGGAAAGTATTAGAACACGCTCTGCGTTGCATATCGACAACAACCGAGTGACGTTAAAGTCACCCATTCATTGGCCAGTGAGTGGTGGGACAACGCAGATTTCACCCAGAATTGACGCTGTAAAAGAGGGCTACTCAAGCTCTCTACCCCGATATGGAGATCCAAGGGTTGAGTATTGGCACTATTTGCGCCGCTCATGGGCATTTTGCGGTCCTTGGTTCACAGGAGAGGAAGGCAATATTACGTTTACTGTAAAGGTGGTTCGTCCGCTTAATCTACCACCAGATGCCACACTCTTACATCCGGAAGGACTGAAGTTCGGCACTATAGAGCTATTGGAAGCAGAACACGCAAAAAACAATTCAGACGAAGAGCCGTGGTCTTGGGTTGGACCACTCAACTGGGAAACTTCAGTAGATGACTACGGTCTCAGATCCACATTTGTAACAAGATTGGCAGGCAATCGTGGCACCGAAACCCATTATCTTATAAGAGGATTACAAAAGGATAAGTTCCTTGTTTTCTGCTTCGATCTTAGTCGCTATGTTCATGGCTCTCAAGAGGAGCAAGAAAGCAAGATCAGCTATAGCAACTATTATGCACTGATCAATGAAATCGTCGACTCTATTGAAATTTCGCCGTCCGACGAACTACAGAAAGCCATAGAAGAGAGCACTCGTTTGTTTACTGAGGCAACCCAGACTCTCGATATCTCAAGTCCCAGACGCGCTCAAATTAATCCTCATAGATCAAAACCCTGAGTAGCGAAACTGGTGCATAAATCACCTAAACGGACATAGATACACTAGCAATGTTGACCTTACCATTCGCTGCTCGGGAATAATTAGGGTAATAATTGGGGGTCAGATAAGATGTAGTACCCAGACTGAAGCCTTGAACTCAATTCATTAATTCACTCCAACCCCTTGCCCTTATTTTACCCAGAGCCCGGTTACTTCTCGTCCGAACCAGCGCTTACAGCCGCATTCAGATCTCGCATAAATTCCGAGAACGCCAGGCGCGGAACTTTAGAGAGGTCTAATTCCGTTGAATTTTTTTCAAAATTTATGCTGCCCAAGTGGGTGAACTCATCTTCGGTGAGATAGCTCTCAACATCAGGTAACGCTAACGTACCGACTATTTTTGGTGCAACAGGTTTAGTAGCCACACACTCTCCATGACTACCATCAAATCGCCAACCTAGAGACGTTAATATTGCCCCAAATACTCGCGTACGCACACGCCGACCAAGATAACGCTGAGAATGATGCACCTCTGACTGCTCTGCTGGCGTAATCAAATAGTAATCGCGAAACACCTGTTCAAAAGGCTGGCAGATCTTTCGCCGTTCAACTGCATGTTGCCAGTCGACAAGAGTGCCTTCGTCAAGGAGTTGAATAGCATGGGCAATCTGAACGGGCTCCGTAAGTGCAACTAACTGATCGTCCAAGGTCTGCAATGATTTGAAATCTTCGCTAAGTGTGCCAACAAGCCCACTAGCAGTACAAAAAACCAGGGAACCCAATATGCTTTTCGCAACCGGTAATTGAAGCACATCCTGTAATTGCGAAGGACTGAGCTCGCCGCCCTGCACCATCAGACGCTCCATCGACTCACGATAACGTATAGACTGCTCCTTTAATTGGTCAAACGTTGTAAGTAAGGCGCCAAGCGCTTCATTTTTCTTTAGAGGCCGAGGAATAGACTTTAACGATCTGCCGGATTTATGAATGTTCATTACGGGCATATGCTGTTCGATAGCTATTGAAAACTCATATTCATCGATAGCAAGCGCCATTTGAAGCTGTTCACCAGTACGCACCTCAACTGCGAGCTCCATCTCCGCCAGATCACGAAAACCGGCATTGACCACAAGATTCTGCAATGCCGCCTTGGCAGCATCGCGGACGTTCGCAGATCGCTCTCTACCGAATTTTTTAGATGCTTCCTTTCCGGCCATCTTGAAATAACGATAGCGTGCAGCGAGGTCTTCAGCGTCATCAATTGGAAGCAGGCTGTAAAGTCGAATATGCTCCTGTGAATATCGCTGCAACAATGCTGGTAAATTTTTATCTACTATGCCTTGCACAGCCTCCAAGCGCCTCAATGACCGTTCGTAACTTCCACTTGCCGCAAGCACCTTGAGCAAATCCTGACCGGAGTCGCCAACCTGAGCCATGACTTGTCTTGCCTCATGAACATCGAACAGGGCGTTAACTTGGTCACGCTCACATTTTTTTATCCACTTAAACAGCGGTGTAGCATCGTCCAGACCGAGAGAAGTTAACACTATGTCACTATATCTTCGTGTGTAAGCTAACAGCTTGCCGAGAACCGTTGGGCAGATAGTCTGCAAAGTCGCGATGACGTCAGCCCGTGTTTCGTTTGGGTCCAGCTCTGAAATACGGCACAAAAGCCGGTAGATTCTACTTAAGTCCTCTTCGCTGATGGTATCAGACCCTTTATGGGCCTCCATTAATCGTCCAGCAGCAACCAAAAATCGACCACCACTCAGATGGGCTTCTTGTTGCACTTGCTCCGCAACAACTGCAAGAGAAGGTAGTGCCTCCTCCGCAGGCAGTAATGTTTTCGCATACAGCCAATCCAAGGCTAAGTGCCTAAATTTTTTGTATTCGAAATTTTCATCGGTAATGAGGCTATGACATAAGTTAGCCTTACCAAAAGATCCCAGATCCAATAGCCGAATTACATTCTCCTCGGAATCTAACGAATGCGCTTTCAGGCCATCAAACAAACCATATACAGCCGCGTCAACCCCCAAATACTGCGCCGGCGACAACATCACTGGATAGTGAGATAGGTCTCCATTACTGTTCCGAAGCGCAAAACTTGAGTCAAGCATTTTTTCTGGATTGAAAAGTAGCGCTAACACCTTTTCCGCTTGTTCTGCATTTTGTGCAAGTGAAATAGCTAATCTCGTGGTATCGATAGGATCTGGGTATAAAAAAGTCTGACCACAGTCGTCGCAATCGTCACCAAGATATTCCCTTCGACTTACCTTTTGTTGTATTTGCTCCGACGACAACCCTACCAATTCTTGTTCTAACTCCGCCTGTTTCCACTTAGGAACAGACAACTCCACCTCACTATCAGGATTGCTCAACTGGAATTCCAATCTAGCCAAGGCTTGCTCAAATGCGTAGTCCTTGCCTATATTCGCCAATGCAATATTGCACAATCTACTTATTGCGCTTGATTTGTGATTCCAATCAACGCTACGTTTATGCCGCACATTGGGGATACTCTGCACCGCCGTGGGGTTAAAATGGAAGTCGGCGACATATTTTTCAAACTCGCCGCCAAATGGGTTATTAAAGAAGCCTTCCAACTCAGCAGCCAGAGGGCCTTCCGGCTTCTGCTTACGAACAATTTCTGAGAACTTTCTCAGGCATCCAGGTGAGTTATTCTGTGCTTCTTCGTAAGCATCAAAATATTTATGCATCCACCTTTCAAATGCAGAAATTCTTTCTTGCTGCTCAGGGGTCACCTCAACAATGCTGGAACTTGGCATAACCATCTCTTTAAATTTGGTGTAATTTAGACAGAACAATGAACTAGGCTCCAATAGCTAACAACCCCATGAGCCCAATCCATTAAATGTTAACCTGGAAACTCAATCTTGCGCTAAGCTACGATTTTATAGTCGTACTCTGCCATGCCAATGCGCTCTTCAGCCACCGCCACCTTGGCATACTTTTCCCCTTTAATCGATTCGTAAAATTCGATGATGTCGTCGCGCCCGTGGAGCTTTGCTACATCAATTGAAGTGCAATTCTCCAAAGATTTATATTCACCGTCAAAATCATGAGAATACAAATCATAGTCAATATAAACTGGCAGATTATTTTTATGCATCAAGTTCAAAACCTTAACGGCATCCGGCGAAGTCATCACTGCATCAATCAAGTAGAAGTACTGGTAGGCATTTAAATTAGTTAGAATTTTTAGCTGTTTTTCTTCAAATGCAAAGCCTACAAAACCAAGCATAAAGCAAGCATAGAAATATTCTTCATAGTCCTCTGGCGGGGTTGCACCTCGAAGATTACGGTAGAGCGAGAGTATATACTGGTGTACATCAAACTCATCGACATAAGGCTTAAGTTTCGGATGCATAGTTTTTAGCAGGGACTGCACATCATCAACATGGCGAATTTTGCCAAGCAATCCAACACCATCCTCGTTAAAAACATCTACTTTGGCTCCGCAGTCAATCAAAGTTGTTACTACATCCAGAATGTACTTCTTTTCTTTTTCTGTTGTTTGTTTCAGCTCTACCCATTGCGCGAAAGCCTGCAATGGCGTTTCACTATCACCGTTAAGCTTGTTTACGTCAGCGCCTGCAGCGCACAAAACTCTTAACAACTCGAGTGAATCTATCGAAAAATCATTGCAGTATTCAATCCATCCAATTTTATGAAGCAGAGAATCTTCATTCGATTCACACAAACCATCAGGGTCTCCTCCTAACGTTAGTATTTTATTTACCAAGCCCATATCCGAAGTTTTGATAGCGCGATGCAATACATGCGTTCCATGATCACTGTATTTATCACAAGGCCAGTATTGTCTATGGATGCAGTAGTGATCGTGGTAACCGTTATCAACGGCATACTCCATCAATGGCGCATAGTCGCCGTAAAAGCAATACTCATGAATAGGAATACCGGCGACCTGGTCATTCAAGCTAACTTTTTCAGCCAATAACATAGCTAGTGCTTTTTTATAGTTTTCTTTCTCCATATGGAGGTAAAATTCTATTTTTGGCGACAACTTAGCAACAGCTTTGAACGCTTTCTCTCGATTGACGCGCTTAATGCCTATATATGCGTCATCACTAAACGAAGAAATAAAAATATCAGGAGCATACTTTTCACGAATATATGCCCCAATCACTTCCTCATCATTGTATTCACTGGTAGTTACGTCGAAATCAACCACACCCTGATTTTTAACATTTGATATATAGTAACTATTACCCTGAATAATAATGCTCTTTGCTTCCACAAATACTTTACTGTATTCAGATCTTAATTTTTCATCCTGAATATGAACGAGAACAAACCCCATTACCTCTGACATTGACATCCCTTAGCTTTAGTATTTTTTTAAACCAGAATAAAATTGAATAAAGTTGTCGACACCTAAACTCCATCACTATTATTGAGTGATGCTCACTCAGACACATATCCCCAATTAGGGGTCGCCGGCAATTTAAGCCCAACCTAACAAACGCAAGGGTAAAAGACCAGCACCTAATAACCATTTACGAGCACTCATCCTACATAAATATTACATGATGATTTAGACGCCAAGCGGTGAATTAGCCCAGTGCTTTCGCCAATTACTCATCCGCATACCAAGCCTGCCATAAACGCTAGTAGCTTGTTACACGCCCACCCTACAAAAATGCAGCCAACGGGAGGCAGAGCAAGCGTCCTATACATGAGCCAAAAATCGCAATCTACGGCTTTGCCTATTGAGAGACTTGTTTGAATTGATGTTACGGCACATGCCGAGTGGATGCGCTTGAGAATTGAATATCAATGCAGCGCGAAAATCGCTGCTCTTGGTGATTATCGGCCTGAAAAACATCGCCGATCATTACTCAAGTACAGCCGCCATTAATCTGGGCTTTAGGGCCCCTGCCATTGATAGGACCAGCGCAAAAGGATTGCGGGTAAAAGAAGAACTAACGTGCGTTACCGAGAATCATTGGCGGTTGTGCGGGTATCGCGCACCTAGCGCTACGCTCCCCACTGGACACTGCTGTTTGAAACGCTCTTGAAATACTATTGCCCAAAACGATAAAAAAAGGGCCGGCGCGCGGCCGACCCTTTCAGGCTTTCTAACTGTCATAGGTGGTGAGCGGAAGGCTGGCACCAGATCAACCACCCATCTTAGCCACCTTCGCCCTCTTAGTTGCCCGACACACTCCAAGTGGAGCCTGGGCCAACCATGTCAGTGCTGATGTATATCAGTGCGTCAATGTCGGCACCGATATTTGCATCGCTACCCGTACCCTCGACCAAACCGTTAGCATTTGGAGCGGTCAAGGTCGCGCCATCTTCTGCACCGGCCAGGTTCCCATCCAGATTCAACTTCCCGTTGAAGTCAAAGCCGCCTGACTCGGACAACGCACTTGAGTAGAAGTGGTTGTTATCGAAGTCTGAACTGGCATCCAATGAACAACCCGCACCGACAAACGCGCTGTCGGTGACAGCCACACGGCCCTCGCCATTATCGTTACCATATATGGAGTTGGCTGCAGACTGGTTGGCAATTAGGTTGCTGTCAAAATCCACAATGGGGTCTAGCATTGTGCAGTCCCTGTAATCGTAGATAAAAGCTTCTTTCGCATTGACAACAGTGTTACGTGCCACTGTTACGGTTAGATCTAGGCTGCCGTTGCTTAGAATTGCACCATTGCCGCTGCCACTCAATGGATCGGGCGTTAACAACAGGCCGCCGCGCTGGCTAGAGGTCGTGCGGATATTGCCAATAAAGTTATCAATGATGGTGTGGCCCAAGGGCGCGAAGCTGATACCGCCGTCGTCGCTATCGTCACCGGCCGAAACAATGATATTGCTAGACACAGTGCTACCGTAGCCGTCTTCAAGCGCAATTAAGCCCAGAGAATTAATCACGGTGTTGCCGTGAATAGTATTGCCACTGGACTGCACTTTGATTAAACGGCGCTCAGTCTGCACATTTTCGAACAAGTTGTATTGAATGGTATTCAATCCATCTTCTTTACCATCACTACCGGTGGAGCGACCCACTTGAATGGCATAGGCAGACGAGCTACGGCTATCGGTAACTCCCGAAGCACCCACTGCGTCCTTGAAGTAGTTGTATTGCAGGGTATGAGCTTCATTGCTGTCGGGGCTGCTATTGGCGTAGATACTGATATAGGCACCAGCCTTATCGATATCTTTGCCTTGGAACAGATTGCGTTCAATCAATGACTGAAAACCTTTTACAGACACATAGTGCTGCTCGCTAAAGGCGGGCACTCTCTGCTCGCCCAGGAACTGGTTATTGCGCAGTACGGTATTGTTGCCCGTCAGGTAGATGGACGATGGACCGTTGCTGGCGCAGCTGCTGCCCGACAGAACGGCGAGGTCGTCAAAGATCAATCCGTCCAGTGTGACGTTGCTGCCTACCTGAATACAGGTGTCACCGGAAATAGTGGCCGTGCTACCGTTAATATTTTTCAGGGTGAGACCAGAAACCGAAAGATCCAGTTCGGGCATATCGGTGTAATCACCGGCATCCAGCCCGATTAAGGCTCCGTCCGCCGCGCCAGCCACCGCCGTCGCCAGGGCATCTTTACCCGCAACAATTGCGGTATACACCACATCGGTAGCACTGGCGGATAAGCTTTCGTCAAAGCCGTCATCATCGGTATAGCTCACCAGCACGGAAATTTGTGCACCCACTTCGCTGTCGGTCAATGTGTAGCCGCTGGCGTTGGCATTAGCTATGTCTACGCCATCCGCCTGCCACTGGTAGCTAACGCTGCCACTCACACCATTGGCATCGGTGGGCGCAGCGATAGACAGCTCAGAGCCAACGGTCAAGGTACCGCTGATGGGCGCCAGTGAGCCGGCAATGTTCACGGCATCTATGGTAACGGCGGCAGTTTCAGCAGAGGTGAGCATTTCACTGAAGCCGGCATTATCGGTATAGCTTGCCGTCACTGTAACGCGTGCACCCAAGGCATTGCCCTCAAGCGTATAGGTAGCTGCCGTGGCGCCGTCGACAGGCACGCCGTCCAAGTGCCACTGATAGCTGACCGTACCCACACCATTGGCGTCGGTTACTTGCGCAGTGATGGTGGAGCCCACGCTGGGTGAACCGGCAATTTCAACGCTGCCCGGCGTGTTGGTCAGGCCAACAATGGCAGAGATGGCATCCAGTGCCGCCTGATTTAAATTCGCGGCTACAGCTGATGTAGCCAGGTCGCTTTTGGCCGCTGCCAAGCGCTGAATGGACGCCACAGACAAGGCGCCATCGGCGAGATCTGCGCCCAGTTCCGCCACCACCGCTGCAGCGTCTCCGCTTGTGTTTTCATCCAGCTGCGACATTAATGCAATGGCGGTAGCGTAAACACCCGCGGCGTCATGCATGGCCGCCGTGGCTTGTAAATTGGTCGGCACTTGAGTGGTAATGTCGATTTGTTGCGTGCCACCGGCGCCGTCTGACACTTCAAGACCAAAGGTTGCCGCCACCAGCGCATTGTAGGTAGAGAGCGCCGCGTTCAGGCCGGCGTCATCCACCTCTGCCAGTTGCACGGCCAATTCTGTAAGCGGCGACACAACAAACTGCGCCACATCTGTCACGTTGATAACGGCGCGCGTCAGCGGCGCCGTAAGGGTATCGCCCGAGGCTTCATCCACATAGGTACCGCCGTCGCATTCGATCAGCGCAGCACCTTGGTATTCCAACTGTCCAAAATCTACGTTACCTGCCATGGTGCTGGCCGTGGCAATAGCGGCGCCCTTGGCGCCCGCCTCGGTGATGGCGTAGACGCTACAGCTAGCGCCATCGACCAAACCATGCATAAAGGTGGCAGCCACGTTGACCGATACGGGTACCGCGTCGGTAGCAGCCGATGTTTGCGATTCGCGCACACTGTTGCCGCCTAAATAGTTCACAACAACATGCAGCTGCTGACCTACCTGTGCGTCGGTCACTCTAAATGAGCTGCTGGTCGCGCCCTCAATGACACCGCCGTCGGCATACCAGGCGTACAACACCGAGCTATCGATAACGCCATCGGGATCTGTTACTACCGCTGTCAATGTTTCACCCACACTGGGCGCTCCGTCTGCACCGGTGATCGATACAGATCCCCGCTGATTGTCGGGTACATCGTTGTCATTACCACATGCCACTAACACCGTACTGATGGCCAGTGATAAAAGGGCTTTTTTATACATGTTATAGTCCTCGAGTTTCATTGTTGCGTATAAAATCGCTTACTGCGGCACTATCGGCGTGATGCATGCCTACCGCGACTACAAACGACTGCTTGGGTTTAACTTTTCAATCTGCTTCCGGCCCCTAAGGCTGATAACCCTTATGGGTATTCACCAATCGATAAAAAGTGGCCTGGGCATAGTCGTCGGGCTTGCCTGTACTGTTCTGGTTGTATACGCCAGCTTTGAAATACATATAGTCATCAGACACGTCGTAACCGCTGTTAGTCATGTCGACCTGCGTGCTCGCGCGCAATGTGTCCGCCTGCCAAATTTCAACCGTTAGCAGGTTGCCTTTCACATCGATGACGTAGGAAAACTTTTCGTCCAGTGCGATGCCATCGACCGGGTCCGGTGCGGAATCAGACCGGCTGCCAATAAGTTCAATAAATTGCTCAGCGCCGTGCCCCCTGGAGGGTTCGTGAGCCAAATAAATTGCCCCGCGCGTGTTGCCGGGCAATTTGCGATAGTACAAACGCGCAGGCTCATCTTTGGCAGCGTGAATTTGGCCAACAATCACCCGGCCCACCTGCCCTTTGTGGCCAGTGGTAGTCACATGATTCACCGCCAGGGTCGCCTCTAGGCGGCCATCAACGCCGCCCGATTTTTTCTGCGCACGCACCGGGGCACTGGAAAACACCCAGTTATTTTTATTGGGAAGATCGTTTTCGCCTTTGGTTTTGATCGCGCGATTACCACGGCGCAACATTTCGCGCAGTTCGGTGCGAGTAAATTTCGTGTTTTGCGATGTTTTGCCGCCCGCAACGGTGGCCTTGAATACCATGCCGCCATCGTCTGCGGTATAAAAGTAGCGCGGATCTGTGGCACCTTTGGCCAAATCCACTTCGTCTATGCGATCGCTGATACCGTCGCCATCTGCGTCGCCTGGCGTATTCAAGTACCAACCCAGCAAGTCAAAGTTGCGACCGGGCGGCAGGTCTGGCGACAGGCCGGTGCCGCCTGCGCTGCTGGCCAGCAGGCGATTGCTCACTTCGGCCGACTGCCCGTCAAAGCGCGTTAATAGAAAGTCGTCAAAGCGGCCCTCGGCACCCGCGTAACTGCCAAACACGGTGGCTTTGCCACTGCTGTCGGTGACAAAGATCACTTCGAGCGGCACCCAGTCTTTACTAATCCGCTTGGGTTGATCGAAAAACATATCGGGCCCGGCTTTAACACCCAGGGTACCGGCGCCTCGCAATTGCGCGGTCAGACGGTATTTTGTGCTGGGTTCCAACGCCACGGGCTGCGCGATAAAGGCGGCCTTTTCTGAGAGCTTTATGGCCTGCTTGCCGGTGTGCGCCACGTCAGACAGGGCGACCCCTGCCCCCCCTTTTTGCCAACCTTCCAAGCCCGCTTCGAAGCCTGTATTGATTAGCGCCTGCGCCTGCGCAACAGAAAAAGCGGTCACTAAGCTTAATAAACAACCCGCTACCAGAAGGGACCTGCAAAACGTCATACACCACCTCTACCGGTGCCTGTAACGACACCTCTACTTATTGTTGACCCGTAGCTGGCGATAGCGCGTGACAAGCCACCAAAAAAACCAATTACGAGATATCGGTAAGATAACACACAACCAGTAGGTCTGATCAATAGATCAGATAAAGAAAACTCAACAATACCGTAAAATCGAATAAAAACGACCGATCGCTTTATTTTTCGGAATATTGGCGTGGGTGTTCTCCCCAGAAAGTCGGAGGAAGTACCGAGGCCCGTGCGAACATAGGCGCCAGGTTCCGCCTCATACTTAAATCAGCAGCTCAATTGGTCAGACCAATTTTAAAGCGGTGAGGATTACTATTGGAGGTAGCTAGCGACAAAGTAAGCCGCTGTGCCGAAGGCATCGAAGGTCGCCAGCGGCCGGTGGGAATACCACCAGGCGGCTAACAGGGCAATCCTGGCCAGGACGAAAAAAAGGGGACTCCTTGCCCCCATCAATAGACTATTTAGAGTTGATTGAGCGCAAACTAACCGGCGAGCGCCAGCCACCTGGCTCGCCAGGCCACCGCGCTGTTGGTATCGCAATCAATCCAGCACTCCATCGCCGTTGGCATCGCGATACACCTGCCCACCAATGAGCAATCCCGGCAGGTCGGTGTCGCTACCAAAGTCCCACACAGCTTCGCCATCGCTGTTATTGGGGAGATGCCAGTTGGTATACAGCGTTTTCACCGTACAAGTTGAATTGTTGGCCGCAGTAGGACACTGCAAGGTTGCTAGATCAAAGCCCATGACCTCGCCCTCGGTCACTGTGTCGTTGCCCACCGCAGCATTACCCGAGCCATCAATCACGTAGAAATTGTGGCTGAGTTCATCGCCATCCCTCCAACCAACCAGCGCGCCCACACTTGAAGTGCCGGTGGCCATACCGCTGGCGTAGGAGTAGCGTGTATCTGAACCGGTATTCGCATCACCGATCAAGCCGCCCACAAATCGCGCTCCAGACACATCGCCAATGGCCATGCCTGCGCGCACCACTGTGTCGTACATTAAGCCCACCAGGCCGCCAACATAGTCTCCCGTGCCAGTCACATTGCCCGCGGCCAACACTGCAGTTAAGTCTAAACCGATCGCCGTGCGCAAGGCGCCATCGCCCAGCAGCCCGCCCACTTGAGCCCGACCTGTTACATCGCCGCGCGCCACCAGCCCTATGGCGTTAACCTCCCCTACCGCGCCGGCCACCGAACCCAGCAGCCCGCCGACAGCATTGCCACCGGGCGCACTGACCTCAACATCCGTTTCGAGCGTCCTTAACCTAACAACACTACTGGCATCGTTTACTAAAATGCGGCCAATGGCTCCACCCGCATGGCCCGCTGCGGCGTCTGCAGATTGGAGAGTCAAATTGCCCAGTGACATGCTGTCGGAAATCTCCATTACGCCACCAGTGCTGGCCAAGTAACCTATCAAGCCACCGCCGTAACGTAATTCGACATCGAGTTGCACATCTGCGCTGACATTACTCATGAGCAGATTGCTACCCAAGGGCGCTACCGCTCGACCGGCAATGCCACCCACACTGTTATTGCCGGCCACTGCCGCACCGCCGTCCACCGTGATCGCCGCAACATCGACATCACCCGTGGTGCCGCCAAGTCGCCCCATTAACACGCCGACGTTACTATGTCCCGTAATACTGGTCAGATCGCCACTAAAGCTGAGATTGCGAATTTCAGTTTCCGCACCGCCCTGGCCCACGTAACCAAATAGCCCAATATCACTGCCCATCGTTTCGAAGTCTGACCCATCGCGGACGATATACAGGTTTGAAATTGTGTGGCCATTGCCCTCAAAAATTGTGGCGAAGGGAGCAGACGAGGTGCCAATGGGCAACCACCCATTGGCGCTACCATCGTCGTCGTAATCGGTGAAGGCATCATCGCCATCAATCCGGCCATTGCCGTTGGTATCAAAATTCAAATCAGCCATTAATTCGTAGCCAACACAGCCGGCGCCCGAAGGGCACCCTTGATCATCTCCATCCAAACTCGTGCCCGACAAATCGGCACGCATGGCATTTAACGCGGCCAGCGTGTAAATCTCGATGAGACCATCGCCGTCGTCGTCTACATCCACACTATCGGCGACGCCGTCGTTATCGCTATCTGGTGTGGGGGTGGGTGTTGGTGTCGGTGTTGGTGTCGGCGTGGGCGACGAGCCGCCACCGCCACCGCCGCAGGCCGTCAACTGACACATCAAGAGGGTCGCAATCGCGAACACCAGTGGCTTTAGTTTACGTTCAGTTATCTTATTCATTGCCCTATCCCTTTGAGAATTTGATGAGTCGAAAACCATCGGATAAGCGCATGCTGGCGCCAGTTTCCGAATGGGTTCACGTTAGGGCAAACGGCGATGTTCGCCTATTGCACAGGGGCAATAGATCGAGCAGCCTAGGGAAAAAGTACTAGATACGACCAATGGTATATTGCATAACCAAGAGGTCTTAGTTTTAATGATGAACCTGCCACTCGCAGCAGCGAGCCCACGCCATCAGCTCCATCACGATTCACACTTTAACGATCATAGGAATCGCTTGTGGATGACAATACGCGCAATTACGTTTGCCTTTCCGATTTACACTTAGGCGCCGCTTACAGTTTAGCGAGCTGTCCGAAATTGGATTTTCCTGAAACGCCGCCGGATTGTATGAGTCCCCTCATAGCCGCACTGCGCAACACCCTACCCCAGGCGTTTAATACCAACAAGCCGCCGACGCTAGTATTACTGGGCGATTGCCTAGACTTTGACTTCGCCACGCTTCAGGAAAACGTAGCAGCCTTTTGCGGCTTTATTGACCAACTATTTCCGTCGGAGGAGTCGGCACTGTTTGACGACGAGATCATCTACATCCCCGGCAACCACGACCATCGGCTTTGGTCGCAAATGGAAGATTTCCTGTTTTCACAGGCTACGCAGACGGCACAGGCCTACACCGCAACTACGCCGCTGTACGATACCCTCGGAATACCTTCGCGGCTACTCAACCAAGCACTCGAAAGTAGACGGCAAGGTAACAATACATCAGCTGTAAAAGTAACCGTCAGCTTACGCTATCCAAACTGGGCGATTCGCCAACAGCACACCGGTCGACAAGTCATCCTCCATCACGGCCACTACCTGGAGGCGATTTATCGAGGCATGAGCGAATTCTACCGGCTTTTTTCCGGCTCAATGCCAGAAACAGCCGCTAAATTAGAGTTGGAAAACGGGCCTTGGGTCAATTTTTTATGGTCTAGCTTAGGCCTTAGTCAACGCAGTGTCAGAGTCGTGGAATCACTGTATAACACCATGATAAACCCCGGTGCGATACGCGATGTTTCCAAAAAAATGGCTGCTCACCTGTGCGATTGGCTAGACAGCCGATACGGCATTAGCCGCGCCACCCGTATCCAAGAGTACACTACGCTAGAGGGCCTAATCGTGAGCTTGTTGGATGCCACACTCGGCCGCTGTTTTCAGCCAGAGCGCTCAGAGTTAACCCAGGTCTTAAGCCCAGAGTTTCACCAGAGCTTAGAGTGGTATCTCTCGGTAATTGTGCGTGCGCAGCTAAACGAAGCAAGCTCACAAGCTTGCCCGGCACAGTTAGACACCGCATTTATTTTCGGCCATTCTCACAAACCATTCAGCCGCTATCAATTCATAGCTGAGTTCGATAATCCTGTAGCGATCATGAATTGTGGCGGCTGGGTGATGGATAGCTATGACATTGCCGACATCCAGGGCGGCGCCGCTGTGTTAATCGACAGCGAATTGAACATGGCCAATCTTCGCTTATTTCAATCGCCGCTGAATAATTCGATGCCGCCCGTATGTGTTGAGTCGCTGGATCGAGGTCAAGGTAATCCGCTAGCGGAAAGGCTGCACCGCAGTGTTCAAGCAGATTTACAGTCAGGTGACTCAAAGTGGGGTAGGTTTCAAGTCGCTGTTCTGAAGCGCTGTCAGTTCTTGGATCAATATGCGCGCGCCGACATTGTCGATTTTGACACCGCCAAGCACCTGGAGGGCAAACATGACGGACCACAATAGCGACAGCCAAGACACCTTGCACAGCTATAGGCGCATTGCCGAAGATTTTAAATCTACGCACACGGACTGCACTTACAATGTTGTAGTTATAGGCTCAGGTTACGGTGGCGCCATTGCCGCAGCTCGTATGGCGCACGCCGGTTACAGTGTCTGTGTGCTGGAGCGCGGTGCAGAATGGTTGCCAGGTGAATTTCCCGCGGCCATGGATCAAATGACACCCCAATTGCAGATCCACACCGATGGCCATCAACAAACGCCCATCGGTAAAGCCTCGGCGCTCTATGACCTGCGCATCAATGAGACTATGTGCGCACTGGTTGGCTGCGGATTGGGCGGCACATCGTTAATCAATGCCAATGTTTCGCTGGAGGCTAAGCCGACGATATTTGACACGTCATGGCCCGAAGCCCTGCGAACGCCCAATGTACTAGCTCCTTACTACCAGCGATCGCTAAAGGCCTTAGGCGCAAGTGCCTACCCTGACGCCGGCGATCAACACAAGCCGTCCGTTAACCCCACCTTCCCACCGCTCAATAAATATGAAGCCCTTAAAAAAGCAGCGGCTACTATTGGTGCCCATGCGGAACAAGTACCCATCAATGTGAATTTTGCAGAGGGCTATTGCAATTGGGCAGGTGTCCATCAACCAGCGTGTAATCTCTGTGGCGACTGCTGCTCCGGCTGCAACACCGGCGCAAAAACCACCACCGCCATGAATTTTTTGCCGTTCGCAAGGGCAAAGCAAGCAAAGATTTTTACGCTAGCCACTGTCGATTACATTACCCGCGACGGCGCTCGCGAAAATCACTGGGCAATTCATGTGCGCGAGACCGACAGTAATAGCACTTCCAAATCTACTGTTATTTTTGCCCACAGCGTTATCCTCGCAGCCGGGGCCCTGGGCAGCCCGGCCATACTTCTACGCTCTCGACAAAAAGGGCGCCTGTCGCTGTCAAAACGATTGGGGAAAAACTTTTCAGGTAATGGCGACATGATCGCCCTCGGCTACAACAGCTACTGGCAAAAGAACAATGGCGACAGGCATAGCAATCGCGATAAAACCGACCAGGATTATCTCAATATCAATGCCATAGGCATGGGAGAGATACCTATTGCCAAGGCCCACCGACCTGGTCCCTGCATTACTGGCGTTATAGACCTCCGCATAGCTGCTAAAGAAGAGCAGGCAATGATCATTGAGGAGGGTGTGATTCCCGGCATGCTGGCATCTGTATTGCCGATGGGCATCTTCATGGCCGCCTCGCAGTCTTCAGAATTTATTCGCTACGGCCAGCAGCAAGCTGCCATGCGACTCAATGATATTAGTTACCTTGGCAACGGTTTAAACGATCCCAGTATCACAAATCGCAGTCTTTGCTACCAGGGGCCCATCGCCCGCACCCAATGCTTTCTTGTTATGGGCCACGACAGCGCGCAGGGCGAGCTATCGCTGTCGCGCACGGGTACGCATGTAGTTATCCAATGGGATGGCGTAGGAAGCTCCCGCGCGGTCAGCCACCAGCGCCATATACTGGCGCGGCTAAACGATGCCAGCCAAGGTCAGCTACTGGAAAATCCGCTCATCGACGACGCCTTTGGCAACAAGCTGATGACCGTACACCCGCTGGGCGGCTGCCCCATGGGCGATACTGCTGAACAGGGCGTGGTCAATGACAAGTGCCAGGTATTCAATGAACAGGGCGACATCCATCAAGGTTTGTTGGTCTGCGATGGGTCTGTCATCCCCAGATCTCTGGGCGCCAATCCGCTGCTTACCATTTGTGCGATCGCAGAGCGGGCAATGGATTTTGCGCTTGAGGTAGACGTTCCGCCAGAACACTACTACCCCTATCCAGACAAAAACGACCCCATTAGCCGCGCGCCTGGCGAGCCACGGAGCGCAAAACAAGACGCCGACAACTCAACCCCAACGGCGGCGCACCCTCCATCTACCAACGGATGGGAAGACTTGAGCGAAGCAGGTAGCTTGCTACAGATCCACGCATTGGCCAAAAGCGCCACTGCAGCGCGGCGAAAGTCAGGTGCGCTGATTGAAAATGATCGCGAAAGAGATCTCTGGTTGGCGCTGCAATTTGCAGAGGACAAATTTTTTACGCATTTGGGCAAAAAGTTTAGTCCTTCCTTTCAGTTCACCGAAACCATGTACGGCAAGTTCGCACTCCACACGCGCACTAAACGCTGGGCAAACGAACAACACCTTCAAGTTGGCGAATACATCGATGATGGCGCGAATGATGCGAAGCTAGAGTTATCGGTAACGGCAGAGTCTCTATTTGACCTGATAAAAAATCGATCACAATCGGCCTTGATAACTGCGGGCCAGATTACGCTCAGCGCCCTAACCAAAACACCTATTGAAATTCGAAAGTCGGACGGCAGCCAAGTATTGCTACTAGAACAGGACGAGAACTCCGTGAATGTGTGGAAAATGATTTACACACTCAATTTTAGTATTAATGATGAGCGATATCGGCTGATTGGCGAGAAGACCTTGCGAAAAACCGAAACTTCGCACTGGTGGAAAGACCTTACGCAACTCGACATAAAACTGTACCACAAAATCGCCTCAGAAGTGGATCAGGAAATACTTGGATCTGGCTACGCCAGCCTTAATCTACAAGATGTTCTGCATAATTTTAGCTCAGTGGAGACACCGCTAAGTTACACGCGACTACTACCCAAAAGCGCCTGGCGCGACAATATAGAAAGATCACTGGGAAAAATATACCTAAACCGCTTGGCAGCCAGCTACTTTTCAACCATTTTTTCGTGCTACGGTGGCCTACCAGGCTACTTAATGAACGCTACCAAAAATCCGAAAGTCACAACCAAAGAAGCACGAGATATACCCCTAACCCCCACCCACTTCAACGGCAAAACTATCCAGGAAAAGCTCAACTTATCCCGCCCCTCAAAAGTTGCACTCACCAGGTACAATGGCGGTGGCGCCCCCGTCATTTTAGCGCCTGGCATGGGCGTTAACGCCAGCTCGTTTGCGACGACCAGCGTCGATACAAATATTGTTGAGTACCTTACCCACATCCAGCAGGGAGAATTATTGACGGGCTACGACGTCTGGCTGCTTGATTACCGCGCAAGCTACGATTCAGGTCATTCGGAATCTGAGTTTTCTATCGATGACATCGCTCGCGAAGATTGGCCAGACGCCATTGCCTTTGTCAAAAAAATCACAACAGAACAAACGCCGTTCACAAAAGAAAAGCCACAGATAATCGCCCACTGCATGGGCTCCTTATCGCTGTTGATGGGACTTCTGATAGGCGAGGTTCACAAGGATGATATTCAGTCTATTATTTGTTCGCAGTTGACACTTCACCCTGTGACCAACTGGCTAAATAATGCCAAATCCGATGCGGGCATTGTCGAGTATTTGGCCGACCTCGATCTAATCAAAGCGCGCAACAACTGTGTGGACATGAACAGTTTCAATACCCAGAATGATAAAGTCATGGATATTGCTGCATACCAATCACCGGTACCCACCGGTGAAAGCTGCCAGAGTCCAACATGCAAGCGGATTTTCGCCATCTACGGCCCCTCCTACCTGCACGAAAACCTCAATAGCGCCACCCACGATCGTTTGGGCGACTGGTTCAAATCCATCCACCTTGCACCCTTCCGCCAGCTTAGCCTAATAATTGCTCGCGGATTGGCCGTCGACAAAGACGGGCGCACCCAATATATCGAGCCAAACAAGGCGCAGACAGACCTAACCTACCCAGAACTGAATCTGCCCATTCATTTTGTTGCCGGCGCACTCAATTTGGAGTTTTTACCGGAAACCTCTAGACGCACATTCGAATGGCTGAAGGCCTATAATAGAAACGCGCAACACTTATACGGTAGAACTGTTTTTAAGAATTATGGCCATATGGATTTTTTTATCGGCAAACGGGCCCACAAAGATATTTTTCCAAGACTTTTGGACATACTTAAAGACCAGGCCCAGCGATCAACAAAGGATGCAACATCATCATGAAGATACTGCTGGTTGACGACCACTCCCTATTCAGAAGCGGCATGCAGTTTATTCTTGAGGAACTGGCCCAAGGCGTTACCTTCATCGAAGCAGAAAGCTGCGAGGAGGCGCTGACCTATCAGCACGAAACGGATATTGACTTGGTGTTGCTGGACTACCACTTAAAGGGTGAAAACTCCGACGAGATGGCGCTGATATGCATCAGAGAAGCCTTTACCGGCGTTAAAATCGTGGTACTGTCTAGCGAAGAAAAACAGTCGATAATTCAGTCTGCCATAGAGGGCGGCGCCAGCGGCTTTATCCCGAAATCTTCCACGCCCGAAGTACTTATTGCCGCCCTGAAGTTGGTGTTTGCCGGCGGCATCTATATTCCCGAACAAATGACTCGCGCAACACAATCCAGCGCCATGGACATCCACTACAACACCAAGAGTGACCCGAGCCACTTAGATTCCCTGTCTAGCCGACAAAAAGAAGTGCTAATGTGCGCCGTTTGGGGCAAACCCAATAAGATTATTGCGCGCGAGCTCGATATTGCTGAAGGTACCGTCAAGGTGCATTTATCTACCGCCTATAAAATACTTGGTGTGAAGAATAGAACAGAAGCCGTGTTTAAAGTAGCTAAACTTGGCGGCAAGTTTAGCTAACCTTCAACAGCACTCGGCGCAAGGCCTCCAAGTCTAAGGGTTTGTGCAGTAATTCGGCATCTGCGGCCGCCGCTTCGCGCAAGCGATCCGGCGCCGTGTCGCCAGTGACCAATATGGCGGGCTTACCCGGATATCGCTCTCGCAGCGTCTGAATCACCTGCAACCCGCTCACATCGTCCTTGAGGCGAAAATCTGAAATTACCAAGTCTGGCTCGGTAATGCTGGCCAGCACCTGCGCCTGCTCTGCACCGTCGGCTACATCCACTCCCCAACCGATACTTTCAAAGTAGTAGCGGGCGGCCTCCAGGTTGCTGACCTCATCGTCTATGATCAGCAATTGCTTACCGGCTGGCAACTTGTGGTTGTTATCCTCGACGACCGCAGGTTGCGCACTGTTTGGCTGCGCCACTGGCAACCGTAGCTGAAACTGCGTACCACAGCCCAACTCGGAGGTCATACACATCGAAATGTTCAATAAGGCCGTTAGGCGCTTCACAATAGAGAGCCCTAAACCGAGCCCTTCATTGGAGGCCCGATGCCGGTTGCCCACTTGATAAAACTCTTCATAGACAAGTTCTGCATTTTCTTCAGATATTCCCGGCCCAGTATCCAGAATCAGCAGCGTCACCATATCTTCCTCTGTGGCCAGTTGAACGCTGACCTGCCCCATCTCAGTGTACTTAACCGCATTGCCCACCAGGTTCATGCAGATGCTTTCGAGCATCGACAGGTCGCTACTCACCATCACATCGGGCTCACTGACGAAGGTAAGTTGCAGGCCCTTAGATTCCGCCATGGCCCGGTGGTGATCGATAATGGCCTGCAGCGATTCAGTGAGATTGACAGTTTGGAGGTTCGGCTGAGTGACCCCGGCGTCAATCTTTGAAATATCCAATAATGCATTCAGCTGTCGCGACAGGGTTGTCAATGCCTCGGCGATCAAGCGGCTAATATCGTTTGCGCGCCCTTCCAGCGCTCGCCCCTGCAGCGCTGCAGACAAAAGTGACAAAGCGTGCACCGGCTGTCTAAGGTCGTGACTTGCCGCCGCTAAAAAGCGCGTTTTAGCCGCACTGGACGATTTAGCTTCTGCCAATGCTTGGGTCAACTGGCGATTGATCTGAGCATAGCGTTGCCGCATGTCCACAGCCGTTTTAAACAGGACATAGGTATCGCGCCCTACATTCATCAATACAAATATCAAAAATGTCATCAAGGCCGCCATGGCGTAAGACTTCCAGAGCGCATCGCCGCCAAAGGGAGATAATATCCACGCCAGCGAAAGCGCCAGATATGTCATTAGCAGGTAAGGCAGATAGGCGTACCTCAGGCCGGCATTGGTCGCCACTACACCCACGCCCCAGCTGAGAATAATGGACGTTTGCAGGATGCGCTCTATGTCAGATAGGTAGGGAAAAAAACACAGTGAAATGGCAGCCAGCAAGCCATTTATTGCGTTTAATAAGTAGATTTTTTTGACCGCTAACTTTTCATTCAGCTGCGGTCGAGACAACAACTGCTTGATGTACTGGGCTCGGCCAAGCAAAGCCGACGTTGCCAAAAATAGCCAACCCAACGCTAGATATGGCGACACATCATCAAAGGCAAAACCGGCTATCAGGCATTGCGATAGCAAAACGCCAACGAGAGTTCTGCTCAGGTGTTTTCGCGTCAGCGCGAGAAACTCCTGCTCCAAGGTAAGCGCTGTTTCCGATTTTGGTGCGGTATCTGCACCCTCAATTCCCTGCATATCATCATCCAAGTTGCGACCATCTAGGCACACTGTACTGATAAATGTTACCGCTCGCACACAGTTTGAGATTAAAGGCTGTTGCCGCGCTTGTTCACGCGCGCTATTTGCGTGTGGGATTTATGCGCCTCTACGTGTGGTTATCGCCCTGAGCCGCCGCAGTAATTGTATTGGCAATGTAGGTTTTCCACTCGATGATATCTGAATTGTCGGAGTCAAACAGTTTTAGGCCCGTGAGGTAAGCCCCAGAGGATGTCTCATACTTCACCCACTGGACTTCGCAAATCAACACAAAGCGGGCGCTGCCACCCTCTGTTGCTTGTACGCAGGTACGCACGATTCCCGACAGCGGCAGTTCCCGATCGGCCGTTACTCGCAGCCCATTGGCTGATACATCACAGCAGCGAGAAATAACAATTTCCGGCTCCCTATCCATCTGCGATGGCAACTCAATAAAAACCGTCAATGCTTTGGCCAGACGAAACTCCTGCCGCTGGTCACTGTCTTCGCGCTGTTGAACCATAATGTAAAATCTCTTACTGAAGTCATCCGCTGAGTACTCAAGCGGCGAGCGTTGATCATAGCTACCTCAAAGGTACCCTATGCACATTTCGAAACGGCCGCCCCTTCTGCCAACAGCAACCCGCTAGGTGCCAGCTCTGCGCAAGCCCCGAATCACCTTTGCCAACTGGTCGTCAAAATTGTCGCCATTTCTGACTACACAGGCCTGTCCCGATATCAGCAACTCAATCACTGCATCGCGATCATACTCTGCAAACTTCCTGCCCAGCTCGTCCACAAAAATGTATTTGCCAACACTTGCAATAATGACCGAGAGTTTGCAACGCTGCCCCGCGCGCTGCGCCTCGCTGGACATTTGCAACCAAGCCCCTACCTGCAGTGCATCGACTTGCGCCACTGCATTGGCACGTTGCACCGCTTCCGCCTCGGCCTGCGCTTCGGCCTTGGCCGCCGCCCGCTGTTGTGCCTGCTGTACTTTTGCCTCATTTAGCGCGCGCGCCTCTGCTAAGGCCTTGTGGGCTGCAGCTTGTCGCGCTTGCAATTGTTGGCGGGCCGCTGCTTTTGATTGCGCGCGCACTTCGGCCTCTGCCGCCGCTTCGCGCGCCCGTTCGGACTTCTGCTGAGCATGCGTAGTGGCGCGGTGTAACATAGCCTGTTCGACACAAAGCGCCAGCTGTTGCTGTACTAGCGCCACCGGATCGGTCAACTGCAGTCGCTTGACAATGCCCGTAGAACAACAAGCAGCAAAATCCTTTTTGGTTTTCGTGAGCAATTTACGCCCATTAATGTCCACAAATAGCAACTGATCCAGCGCCTGTTCGTGCAGCGCCAACTCGCAGTGCCATACTTGTTCGCGCTCGCCCAGAAACACAAACCAATCGCCCGGGCGGTAGGCAGCCAATTCAGACACCAAAGCCGGCGTTACCCGCATGCGCGCGCTCTGGCTAGTATCATCGTCGGCCATGGGGCGAAACAACTCGCAGACTATCTCCTCTTTTTTGACGGCGGCCATCAGATGTTCGCTAAGCTGTTCAACCCATTGCTCGTAGGCCAGCGGGTTCACTGTGTCTATGGTAAGGCTTTGCTCGAGGGCTTCCAGCAGGGGCGGAATGCTGTGATACAGCTGTTGATCGGCCACGGCCATACCGGCACCGGAAAAGCAGCGTCCCAACACGGGCAAGAGTTGTTGCCACAATTGCCAGAGAGGCGCCTGCGAGTAGTCCTCCAGGTTCAGCACCAGGTGGCGCAACTCACTGGCTAGGGTGGTGCGTAGAGGTTGCTGTAGTGCCACCGGAAAGGGACGGTGTGCCAGATGCTGATCGATGGTTTCAACCACTCGGCTGGTGGCCGTCAGCACCCGCAATTGGCTGAGTTCGGCTTCGCAGACACGCTGACGTAAGAGTGCAGCCCGCTGGCGCTGCCTGTGCGTCGCCTTTGCCTGTGCCGCCAGGGCCGCCAACAGTGTCGCCTCTTCCCCGCCTTGGAGTAGCTGCAGCACCTGATCCCGTAAATGTTCAGCAGCCTGCCAAAGCTCGCGGTAGGTCTTGTCATCGGACGGGTGCCACCGACAAGCCTGATGGTGTAGCCACTGCGCCAGCTTCCTTTGCCAGCCGCTGGCGTTAAAAAAAACGGCATCGCTGCGCACTATATCCAGGGCTAGGTCTGGCACCAGCGGCTGCCATAGACCCGCCATCACCGTGTGAGCCCCCTCAGGAAGATAAAGCGCTTTTGCCATTTGCAAAGCCAGCTGTTTGCGGTAATCCAGCGGTGAAGTACCGGCAGACGCGGCGGCGGCGCTTAACACTGCCTGCAGCTGTTCGGGGGTGCCAGCGAGCAATTGCTGAACCGTGGCCTGCGACATTCCTCGATACTTCCTATCCCCTAGACTGAGCTACCACTATAGTTAACACCTGCCGTTTACGCCGAGCGCTGTAAAAAATCACGGCAGCATGAACACCCACGCATTGCCGAGGAAGCACTATGAGCAATACCCGCACCACAGACGATCACCCATGCCAGGTCAGTGCCGGTTGCGATACCGTCAAGCAGACCCTGTCGGCCCGCAGCCAGGACCTGGGCGGCTTCAGCGTGCGCAGGCTGTTGCCCGCCCTGCACCAACGCGCTGTGGGGCCCTGGGTCTTTTTCGATCATATGGGGCCAGCCCACTTTAATGCCGGCCAAGGTATCGATGTACGCCCCCACCCGCACATTAATTTAGCTACCGTCACCTATCTCTTTGACGGCGAAATTCTGCATCGCGACTCCCTTGGGACAGTGCAATCTATCCGTCCCGGCGATATTAATTTGATGGTGGCCGGTCGCGGCATTGTGCACTCTGAACGCGAGCGCGCCGAAGTTCGCGATCGACCACACAGCTTGCACGGTTTGCAGTTGTGGCTGGCCCTACCGGAGGCAAAGGAAGAAATCGCGCCGGCCTTCTACCACTACCCCGATGCGGACATACCCGCGCTCAACTGCGATGGCGTGCCCGTACGCGTTATGATTGGCAGCGCCTTTGGCGTCACATCGCCGGTCGAAACCTTCTCGGACACACTGTATTTAGAGGCTAGGCTACAGCCGGGCCAGTCGCTGCCACTGCCCGAGGCCAGCGAACGCGCCGTGTACCTGGTGGCGGGCTCTGCCCAAATTGGCGACACTCAGCTTGCCAGACACCAGATGGCCGTCATCAATACCGGCATGGCGGCCCGGCTGGAGGCCACCAGTGACTGCCACATCGCCCTGGTGGGTGGCGCGCCCCTGGGTAACCGCTACATGGAATGGAATTTCGTTTCAAGTCGACGCGAACGCATTGAGCAGGCCAAAGACGACTGGCAGGCCGGCAGGTTTGCCACTATTTCAGGTGATGATAAAGAGTGCATACCCTTGCCCTGAGATTTGCTAATCGTCGCGGGTCAGCACCTCTAGCAGAGTGATCTCAAATTTTAAGTCTGCATTCGCCGGTATACGTTCGCCCACTGCCCGCTCGCCATAGGCGAGATGGGCGGGCACCGATAGCTTGCGCGTCCCGCCCACTCGCATCCCCATTAAGCCCTTGTCCCAACCTTGAATCACGCGGCGCGAACCGATCACACACTGAAAAGGCTGGCCGCGGTCGTAAGATGCATCAAACGCCTTGCCGTCGGCCAACCAGCCACGATAGTGCACGGTAATCAATGCGCCCTTGACAACGGCTTTCCCGTCCCCGACCACAACGTCTTCAATTTCTAAGCTCTTCATTTCATATCTCATGGGGCAGCTCCCATTCCACTCATCGTTCACTGGGGCCCCGCCCCACCCTAAACCCACGGCCACTTACCGATGGCGCACCACCGTTGACCGAAAGGCGACACCGCCAGACTATTTCGCACCCTACTATAAGCCTGTCTATTAAAAACCCAGGAGCAATACCATGTCGCAACCTTCGCAAGACCAAATATGGCAGAACCTTACCCATCAGGATACTTGGATACGCCTGATTTATATGCTCATCTATGGCTTAATATTGCACATTGCCGGTGCATTAATGTGGATACTTTGCAGTGTTCAATTTATATTTACGCTCATTTTCGGCAAAGATAATCAAAATGTACGCGAAATGTGTGCAAACATTAGCCAGTACATTGGCGAGGCCCTGGCCTTTGTCAGCTTTAACAGTAACCACAAGCCTTTCCCCTTTAACAGCGGCACGCAAACAAGCGCAAGGGGCGGCGATAGCGATGACGCCATAGACGCCGAGGTGGTTCAAACGCCAACCGCTAGCGACAGCGCAGAGGGCAATAGCGAACCCCCTCGCCAGGCTTCGCAGGATGGCGACGCGCCGGCTGCGGGCAATACCAAGCCAGTGGAATAAGGCAGGCTCTCACACGTACGATTTTTTAAGCGGGATACGATCATGAGTAAACACAACGGAAACCTATCACCACGCACCCTGTTTGGATTGGGGTTGGTCGCCTTTGCCGTCTTGTTGTTTTTAAACAATATCGGCATCCCGTTTTTGGGAATTGCCCTGCGAAATTGGCCGGTAATCATGATCATTGCGGGCGCCATCATGCTTTACAACCGCAAGCACGCCCCGCAAGAGAGCCATCTGCGAGCCTATTTGCCCCACATGTTGATAGGCTTTGGCGTGCTCTTCCAGCTGTCGCGTATGCACATTCTGAACTTTAGTATTGGCGCCCTAATAATTCCTCTGATTCTACTGGTGGTGGGTATTAATTTGCTGCGCCCCAATCGCGACAACAAGCACACCAGCTGCGGCTTCGGCCGCACAGAACGAACCACAGAGAAAGAGGGCACCATTATTGATGGCGAAGCCCTGGCCGATGGCGACTTCGACGACGCCGGCAACGAGGTGCCACCCTCGGACGATACCACCATCGATGTATTCACTATTCTCGGAGGTGGTAATTTTTCAACTCGCTCAAAAAAATTGAGTGGCGGGAGCATCGTGGCGATACTGGGTGGTGCGGATGTAGACATTCGCGATGCCGACACACAAAAAAACACTATCGAGGTGGATGTGTTGGCCTTTATGGGCGGCGCGGAGTTGAAAGTACCTGCGCACTTCAACGTCACCGTCAAAGTACTGCCGCTACTTGGCGGCGTCACCAATAAAACCACCTGCCTGGCAGAAAAGCTCGGCGTGCCGCAGAAAAACCTTGTCATTACCGGCGTGGCCCTACTGGGCGGGCTGGAAATTACCAACTAGGGGGTCGGCGTGCACCCCCTTTTCAATTCCAATCGCAGCCTGCTCACCCTGATTTTTATTTGGGTGGTCTTGTGTTGCCTAATCGCACTGCTGCTTTGGGAGCTAACCGCCGAGATGGCTCTGCCACTACGCGGTGTACTTATTGCCGTATATGCCATTCCCCTTTATCTATTGCTGCTGTTTTTCTGCTCGGCAAATTACTACCTTTGCCTTCGCTTACCTGCACAGCAATATGCGCTAAATTGGTTATTTACAGCTCACGCCTGCGCCGCACTGCTGACCATTGGCCTTTGGCTGCTGCTGGCCCGAGCCTGGGGTCAGCTGCTGGAAAATATGGGGGCCATAGCCGCCGTTCAGCTTCATCACGACACGTTATGGATCAACGGGCTCTTGGGGCTGGTGCTCTACTGCGCCTGGGTGCTGGTGCACTATACCTACTTGATTGCCAAGGGCGATGAAACCACCAACGCTCAGGCCCTTGCCCAAAAATTGCTGATCAGCGACATCGAATTACAAGCTGTAAAGGCCACCGTGCACCCACATTTCATGTACAACAGCCTGACGATGTTGGCCAACCTTTCAGTTTCTGCGCCCGAAAAAATTCACGATATTTGCGTACAAATGTCGGAATTTTTGCGCTACAGCGTCAATTATGCAAAAAAAGACACTGTGACAATTCACGAAGAAGTGACGCACATTGAAAACTATTTAGCCATTGAGCGCGAACGCTTTGGCGACAACCTAAACACCGAACTGGACATAGATCCCGCTTGTTTATATCAACCCGCCATGCCATTACTATTATTTCCGCTTGTGGAAAACAGTGTTAAGCACGGCATTCAGTCGCAGCTGGCCCCCGGGTATATCAAGCTGGACATTGCCAAGCAAGGCGAGGGCATGCGCATTCAGGTAGAGAACAGCTTCGACCCGACCGGTGCCAAAGCTCAAAGCACCCAATTGGGCTTGGCTTCGCTTAAAAAGCGCTTAACCGGCTACTACGGTGACACTGCGTCACTTGCCCTTAAGCGCACGGACAACGCATTTACGGTTACGCTTAACCTACCTGTTCTGGCCGCCCCAACCCCCTTAAAATTAGGCGTTGAAACATGAACCAAACCAACATTACGGCCATTGTTGTCGACGACGAAAATCACGCTCGACAAGCGCTGACGACACTATTAAAGGCACATCCAACGATCGCCGTGGTGGCCGAGTGCGAAAACGGTAAAGCCGCCGTCAAGGCCGTCAACGACCTCAAGCCCGATATAATGTTTTTGGATATTCACATGCCAAAACTGGACGGTTTTGAGGTGCTAGAGCTCCTGGGTGATGCCGCCCCACTGACGATATTTGCCACAGCGCACGACGACTACGCCATTCAAGCCTTTGAAAAAAATGCCTTGGACTATTTGCTGAAACCCATCAGCAAGGTGCGTCTCAGCCAAAGCATCGCTCGCATTACCGAACGATTGCAGCAGGAAAACTCGGCCAGTTATCAAGTGCAGCAGCAACAGGCGGCACAACAGATGATGCAACCCAAGGGCCCGCTACAACGGATTCTGGTGCGCGATAAAGGTGATGTACACGTAATCGCCACTAAAGACATTAGCGCTATTGAGGCGGCTGATGACTATGTGGTTATCCACACGGCCACGGCCAGCCACATTAAACAAGAGCGACTTAGCAAGCTTGAGGCCCAATTGGACACACAACAATTCTGCCGTATACACCGCTCCACGCTCATCAACCTGGATTATCTACAGGGTATTGAAACCGAAGCAAAAGAAACGCGCTTTGCAGTGCTTAAAACCGAAGACAATAGCACCAAGCAATATGCCATCAGCCGCAGTGGATACACCAAATTGATCGCATTGCTGTAGTCCCATCGCGCTGACCACGCTACTTGCTGTGATGGCTATTTCGCGGGTGTCTGCCAGGGATTAGCCGCTGTGAAGGTAGCCAGGTACAAAGCTTCAACCTTTGCCCGCGCCCAATCTGTTCGGCGAAGAAATTTCAAACTGGACTTATGGGACGGATTGTCCTTAAAGCAATTGATATCAATACGTGCGGCCAATCCCTGCCAGCCATAATGGGCTTCTAAGCGCTCCAGCATAGCCGCCAATGTTACGCCATGCAGTGGGTTGTTTACCTGAACCATCTGTGATGCCCTGTGTTAATACCTAGGTTTTTTGATCATTGCCCGCGAGATCAGGCGATGTTAAAACCAGCAAACCGCAATTATACCCCGAGCGGCCTCGAGCCACAGAGCCCCTTTAATTAAATAGAAAGTCAATCGCGCACGAGCGCTGCGCTAGGCGCAGCAACGATGCCGTTCAATGACACGCGCTAGCGGTGACGGGAGGCAGGCAAAGCCATCTGCATGTAGAAGAGCTGGCAAACGCCATCGTCAAGCAAGTTCGCTGACTAGTTCGCCCTGATAACCCCGCATTCTGGCATAGAGGCCATCGCCATCACCTCTGAGTGCGCTCGGTGAGCCCACCTGGACAAGCCGCCCCGCTTCAAGTACCAACACCCGATCAGCCTTGGCCAGGGTAGCAAAGCGGTGGGCAATCATAATGGTGGTTCGCCCCACCATTAGGTGATCCAGCGCCGACTGCACTTCGCGTTCGCTTATAGCGTCTAATGCGCTGGTGGCTTCATCGAGTATCAATATTTTTGGCTTGCGCAAAATCGCTCGCGCAATGGCAATGCGTTGCCGCTGCCCCCCCGAAAGCTGAACCCCGCGACTACCCACTCGCGTATCAAAGCCCGCGGGAAATCCGTTGATGAATTCCAATGCATTTGCTTGGGCAACTGAGTCAAGAACTTCTTCCTGGGTAGCAGACGGATTTGAATACGCAATATTGTCGTAAATAGTCCCGTCGAACAGTGCGGGTTCTTGCTCCACCACCGCAATATACTGGCGCAATACTGCCCAATTGCAAGTGCTCGAGTTGACGCCGTCAAATAAAAGCACACCACAATCTGGCCGATAAAAACCCATAAGCAAATTTACCACCGTCGACTTACCCGCACCCGAGGGACCAACCAATGCTATCTTTTCGCCCGGCGCAATTGACGCGGTAAAGCTTACGAGTGCAGGTGTCTCGGTACGCGCTGGATAGGAAAAAGACACGTCTCTGAACTCTATATGGCCTTCGACGGCATGCGCAATGCCAGTCACTGGCGCCAGGGGCGTTTGCATTATCGTTACAATCCTTTCGGTGGCGCCAATACTGCGCATCCACTCGCTCCAAAAATCTGTCAGCGCAACTGCCGCGGTCGCCACCATGGCTGAATAGATAACGAAGCTGGTCAGCTCACCCACTGTTAGCTTATTTTGAGAAATCAGCACCGCGCCCAGCCCTAGGGTAGACAGCAGAGCCAAATACACGAGCAACGACGACCCGCCCTGAAATAACGCAAAATACCGCGTGCAGTTCAGCGTCGTTGTTAAACTGTCATTAATTTTTTCGTTATATTTGCACTTACCATGCCGCTGCTGGCTAAACGAATGCACAAGTCTAATATTGCCTAATTGCTCCTGTGCCACCGTGCCCACTGCCGCAAGCCGGTCTTGTATCAAGCCCGATAGCACTTTAATTCGATTGCCAACCCAGCGCCCTAAAAACATACTGACAGGTAAAAATACGATCAGAATGACGCTTAGCACTGGCGACAACAGTGTAAGTAATACCAGACCGCCCACACACACAAAGGCCGATCGCAACGATATGGCCAAACCCATTGTCAGCGCATCTTGCAATACCTCCACATCGGCGTACAGCCGGTTGGTGAGTTCGCCAATATTATTTTGATCGAAAAATGCAATGGGCTGGTCAATCAAACGGGAGAACAGGCGTTCGCGTATACTGGCCACCAGAATATGTCCTGCAGATTCAAACAGATAATAACGCATTGCCGTGGCTATCGACTGCACCACCACCAAGAGCAACATTGCCGCCGCGAACATAGCATACCAAGAGTAGTTTTGCTGCCGATCCACATGGTCGATAAAGTGAGCAACTGCCTTAGGATAAGCCAGCTGAATGGCCACAGTAACCAACATAGCCAACAGGCCTACGGCTAGCCGTTTACGAACGGGCTTCAACATGCGCAATCGCTGTAAACTCTGCGCCATTGTGACTCTCATGGCGCCACTATCTGAGCAGTATTCGACAACTCAAGATCCTCCGTCACCTGGGCAATAAAGGCCTGCCAATTTTCATCGCCCAACTCTCCGCCTGCTTCAAGCAATCCTAAGTGATTCACGAACAAATAAAGCGGGCTATAGCGCATTGGATTCAGTTGAACGTACTGCTTCCGGCTCACTTTCAGCGCTACATGAGACAGACCCGAAGCTCCAAAAAAATTCTTCAATATCCGATCTGATTCCAGTGACACCAGGCTGACGACCACACCTTGGCGCTTGGCAGGTGCCAGGAGCGCACTAATCTCTGGCAACTTTGCGCGACATTTTGGACACTGGCTCGATAAAAATAGAAGCACGCTAGGCACGCCAGTTACAAGCAAGCTACGACTAGCTCCCGTTAAGTCTTGCCCAACAATGTTTTCAATGGGCGCACCAACTTCTGGAATGAGAGATTTCTCAGTTTTTCGATACTGAAAAAACTGATACAAGCGAACCGTTAGCAACAAATTCAGAACCAATCCTATTGCCAAAACTATTAGTACTACCTGAACAGTTTGCTCATTCATTGGATTCCCCTTATTCGCTTAGACATGATTAAATCTGCCTAAAAGCAAGCTGACGATCTCGTGTAGGTACACCAATATCACTGTCAACCAGCAAGAGACTGCTAATGCCAGCCAAGCCTCTTGGTTATCCCATGAAACTACCTGCCAACCTGATACCGACACCGTAATAGCACTGGCAATCAGCAACGTATTTCTGGCGATATCAATTGCCGAAACGGGTCGGTCACTGCTACCAAAGCAGCTACAGCGCACAACCTGGCCCCGCAGCAACCTGAAAAGTAACAATGCCGTAAAGCCAAACAGCAGCGTCGTGACGGTCCATCCCACATAGTGCCCTGCGCCCCATTCAAACAGCAAACACGCCGCGAGCAGCAGCTCGCCAAACACAATCACGCCGGCGAACTGTGTCGCCCGCTTCACAGACAGCGATAACAGCTCGCTGACACTGCGATAAAATTGTTCGAAATATCGGGCCTTTGATACGCCTGCAGTCAACAATACAGCAGCCAGGCACCACTGATTTACCTGAAAGATCACGGTATCCATCACGCTGCACCTTCGCGGTGGCAGTCCCAATACCCCGACAGTGCCCGATCGCTCCGATGACGCACGCGAATACTCCCGGTAGTAGCAACCAATGCATCCCGCCAGCTGTCATCCGGCGTGGCGCGCAGGTGGCCGCCTACGAAGCCCTGGAGAATTCGCGATATTTCCCAGACTAGCTGCCCAGTATGTTCCAATGGCGACGCAGGTAACCCTAGGCAAGCCAAATCGCCCCCCGTTAAGGCATAGTCGTGCGAGGCATGTCCGTACAACAGCTGCGCGACAATGCTCCTGTGTCGATCCCTATCGTGATGGCTTAGCGACAATAGCTCTTGAGCAATGGATTCCACTTCTTTAGTAGAGCGGTAAAAGCCCGTTAATGTTGGCGGAAACAGCGAATCGCATAACTTAGACAGTGTTTGTGCAGCACTGACTCCGCCTGCCTCGGAAAACCACTCACTTGCCATTTTATGAAAGTCTTTGATATCAAGAGCAGATATCGAGGTTGCTTCTCCCTCGGCCCCCTCGCCCTGTAAATGAGGATCTATGGGCGTAAAAATCGCAGTTGGCAGATACGCAATCCGATTACCTGAAAGCACCAGCAATGTAGCGGCGGAAGCACACCAAAAGGGCACAATGAATTCAACGTGTGCAGCAAAGTCTCTCAATAACAAGGCGACGCGCCTTGCTGCATTCACCTCGCCACCTCGGCATTGAATCACGACGTGAAGTGCGTCTAGTGGACCTAGCTCCTGCAACATCTCATACAGTTCAGGTAGGACATGCATATCCAGGTGCGACGAGCACAAGACGATCACACGCCCCTCTCGCTCGGATTCCAGTTCGGAAATGAGCGCGGACAAGCCCTTTAACAACATCTTGACAAACCCGATTTACTAGTGATTTTTACGTCCAATCCCGCCTCGAGACTTGCAGCTACGGCGCCACAAATATCGAGTTCGGGCACCAATTGCTGCACGTATAGAAACTGCCCGTTAGGATTATTCTCCAGAAATATCACTTGCCCACTTTTATCCACCAATAGATCCATAGCACCATATTCCAGACCATAGCTTTTCACGAAGTTCACACACTTTTCGGCAAGCTCATGATCGAGACAAAATTTTTCATAGTGGATATCTGCCGCCATATTCCTGGAATCTATCCGGGTTCTGTCATCGTCCTGGCTGTGTAACTTTGCGGCAAACACCTGATTGCCAACCACAGTCACACGCAGCTCGTAGTTTTTATCAATGTATTCCTGAAAATGGCAGGGTATGAGCTCTATCGAGTCGGTATCGGCCAGCATCTCCTGGGTAACCAAAGTCGTTTCCAGGCCCGATACCACAACCGCGTCATCCTCAACATTTTCTGCTCCCAATTGCGGGGATGACATTGCCTTATAGACCAGTCCCCCGGGCGACGCGGCCGCCAGTTCTAACACACTATCGGGATCATTCGATATAATTGAATTAGGAATCGAAAATCCAAATTTCACGGCGCGCACTAGCTGCTCGCCCTTCCACATGGCCGAGCGCATTGCCAAGGGATGACTAAACCAATAGCAATCTAACGCATAAAGCATACTGAATAACGTGTGATCAGTTTCCATTCGCGCGAAAGCTTTTTCCTGGGTAGGTAAATCTTCATCTCGGTAGGCAAACGGCGCGGGCTTTCGCATCCACACCGAACCGATATCCCCAACCGATACTCGATCGCCTGTCGAAAGGTGTACAATTTCCCCAACGTTTGAACATCCGTCATAGCTGAGCGTCAGACCATAGTCACGGGGAAACTCGTCTAAATTTATTCTAAAAACCTTTCGCCCACGACTTTTCAGAATATTGATTACTATGTCCGCGTGCAGGTCACCGCTATTGGTAACCACAAGTATGATCTGCATCTATTCTTCTTATTCGTGAAAAATATTTTCGCAAATAAAAGCCTCACGTCAACGCGAGGCTTTTACCAAGCCGCTATTAGCAGTACATACCTGCATCGCGACCCCAACGGTAGTCATTGGCACGGGCCCATGGACCAGAACAACCGGCCGTGGCAACGCCATCGCGAGCAACCCACTGCTTGTTTGGCTTTTCTGACTGAGCCTTAGTCGCTAATTTAAAGGCAAATACCTTTGAATCTTTTTGAGCTTTCATAACTATTCCTTATTTTTACTCGTTAAACTCACAGGGCTCCAGAGTGAACCCAGCGAAAAAACTTATGCAAATGACCAAACGCTGTCAATTCACCCACACAGTTCGAGCTGGGCAGCCAAACACAACCACAAGTCAAGCAGGTGTTTTTTTAATACTTCATGACCGCCTAATTTGGCGCAGAATGCCGCTCAATTGACGCCTGCAACAACGCAGCCACTATGCGAAGGCCGCAGGTCGCCCCACTGCAAACCAAGAACTTCTGTACCAGATGCTGGCACATCAACCTTTTGACTCCCGAGCCAGTGTCCTGCGGATGGCAGCCAGCTACGCAACACAAAAAACATTTTTCTGCCGCGAATAATTATTTATCGCCCCATAAATCAATACCGGTTAGATAGCTGCCAAGGTTTTAAAAACTACACTCACTGCACATCACAACGCTTTGACATGGTCGTGAAGAGTATTTATTATGCCGCGCGCATTTTTATTGCAGTGCATTAAAAACGGCAAACCTAGGTGTTATAAAAATAGTGCGCGCCCACCATCAGATCACGCCATCGGTACTTGCAATGTTCAGCAAGATTAGCCGCCGAGAAAGCAGAAATTCGCCCCCAACTTTTCGTGCACCCCAGTCCCACTTAACAGGTTTCAATACCAACTCACTAATACCCTACCGCGAAGAAACCCCTAGGGCGGGCATAAAAAAGGCGAATCATAGACTCGCCTAATCGGAAATGAGAAAGTGTCCAGCGCGCTTACACAGGGCAAACCTGAAATACGCCAACCTCGACTGACACCACCTTCACGCGACTGCCTCGGCTGACAGGTTCAACGCCGGCCGCCAGCTCCACTCGCCATTGAATACCGGAAAATTGCAAAGCGCCTGGCTGCCCGGGCGCCAGGTCCGTTTCAGTAACAAATTCATAGCCCACCAAATCACTGCTATTGTCTTTGCCCGCGGGTTTTTCACCCTGCAATTTTTTAAAGGGCTGCCACAGGACAGCCGTGGTAAGACCCGCACAAACGCCCAAGCTTGCGATTCCGGCTATCCAGGTTTCCGGCAGCACGCCAGCGGCCATGAGTGCACCTGTCAACAGCGCACCCAGCCCGGCGAATAAAAATACGCCGGCGGCAAAACCTAACAGCACCTCCAGCACCAGTAAAACAAAACCGGCAACCAGCCAGAATTCCGCCTGGTGAAGGTTGATATATTCAATCATGCAAAATACCTATGTCGGTTACAGGGCCAGCGGCTTAAGCGCCACCTTTTTGCGTATTCAGTGTGCCGATGATGGTCATGGCCTCTGCCACCACATTGGCGGCATTGGTGCTGCCGTCGGGTAACAGAACCACGGTGGAATCTTTGGCTATGACACGCTTGGCTTCGATTGCCTTGTCGGCCAAATCCAGCTGAATGGCCTTTTGCCCTTCGGCAGTGGCGGCCACACGTCCGACGGTGTCCAGAGCTTTGGCCTTGGCGTCGGCGACGGCAATGATGGCTTGCGCCTCACCTTCGGCGCGCAAAATCTGCTCGGCCTTGTCCGCTTCTGCCGCCAGAACCTGCGCCTGTTTATCGCCCTCGGCCACGTTGATGGCCGACTGGCGATGACCTTCCGATTCCAAAATAGTGGCGCGCTTTTCGCGCTCTGCTTTCATCTGGCGCTCCATCGCATCCAGAATCGTGCGCGGAGGTTCAATGTCTTTAATTTCGTAGCGCAACACCTGTACACCCCAGGGCTCTGAGGCGTGGTTTATGGCGTTAACGATATTGATGTTCAGGCTTTCGCGCTCCTCAAAGGTCTTATCCAAGTCAATTTTACCGATCTCGGAACGCATAGTGGTCTGCGCCAGTTGTGTCACCGCGTAAACATAGTTATCTACGCCGTAAGAGGCCTTATAGGGATCAAGCACTTTCAGATACAAGACGCCATCGACCACCAGTGAAATATTGTCTTTGGTAATCGCCGCCTGGCTGGGCACGTCGTAGGCGTGTTCTTTGAGGGACTGGTTGTACGACACCTTGTCGATAAAGGGCACCAGTATGTTCAGGCCGGCCACCATGGTTTTCTGATAGCGCCCAAATCGCTCTACCACATAGGCATGGTTCTGGGGCACAAACTTGATCGAGGACTTGAGTACCACCACCACCAAAATGGCCAGGCCAGTCCAAAAGTTAAACAGTATTGAAAACAGTTCTACAGACATCTATCGCTCCTTAATGATTGAGTCCTTGTCACCTGCGCCAGCCGCCGAGCGGCGCCGGTTAAAGCCCGCCCCATAATACCGATTTCAGACTGTTCTGTCTGAACAATAGGCCCTGCGCAGACTCAGCTCGCACCAGGCTACCACCCCAATTTACGGGTAAAGGGACCGATTTTCAGGGTCTTTCTGGTGAATAATTGCGCAAAAGGGTATATTCGCACCACAACAACCCTCTCTTTTGGGGTTTGCGCAACAAGTGATTGACACAGGATTAAATACCTGTAGACTCGCGGTCAGCTCGAAATAGTCTCAAGTTTCAAACCTCTTTTCGTCGTTTCTTTGTAATCCACGTCCTGAAGTTTTAGCACTAGCTCATTTCCCGCTAAAAACGCCGCAAGGCACATTTTTTATTTTTGATCAGGACAATTCCATGTCAAACAAAGTTAAAGGCACCGTTAAGTGGTTCAACGAATCTAAAGGTTTTGGTTTCATTGAGCAGCAAAACGGCCCAGACGTTTTCGCTCATTTCAGCGCCATTTCAAGCACCGGTTTCCGCACCCTGACCGAAGGTCAGCAGGTTGAGTTTACCGTGACACAAGGCCAGAAAGGCCCACAAGCTGAGAACATCGTTGCCCTGTAAGGCCGATACGCACAGCTTGGCGCAGCTCACAGAGCTGTTGCATTAAAGAAGCCGGGTTAGCCCGGCTTTTTTATGCCCGTCTATTTGCCGCTGCCGCAAACCACCCACGCATTGGATCGCTTCGGCCCGATCGCGACTCAGCCACATTGCCGATCCCGACCCCACTATGCACAATGGGCGCCGGGTTAAACGAGTCAGTAATCACAAGGGAATGACTATGCGCGTGTTGCCGTTTTTGCTCAGCTTGTATTGCCTATACGCCGCACAGGCGCAGGCAATGGCCTTTACCGAATCCGTCATTACGTCGCCTTACCCTCTGATTCAGCCGCCCATTACGGCCGATATTATTCCGGGCGGCGGTCAGGAAATTGTGATTTTTGGCGAGCACAACGCGCAGCGACGATTGCTCGTTTACCAGTGGGAACAGGCGCAATTCACGCTGTTGCACGATTTGCCGCTGCCGCAACACTACTTCAGTTACGATATCACCGCAGCGCGCGACGACCAGCAGCAACGACTTTTCTTCTTAGCGGCCTCAGAACTGGCGGCGCTGCACATTTCGGCGGATAGCAGCTTGTCGGTGACACCCGTGGCACAAGTGCGCACGCTAATCCAGGAAACTCAACCGGCCTTTATTTATCGCGATCACTTTCTCCAAGCACTAGATGACACCGGTGCAGTGGCAGCGCTTATTGCCGGATTCAACGACATGCAGGTCATATTGCATCCGGGCACTGCGCACCAGCAGACGCAGCGAGTGGCCATTGCGCCCAATGTCATTATGGACAACCGAGGCGCGCGCTATACGCCGGCCACTGTTTACCTGGCCGATGTCAATCTGGATCAGCAGCGCGACTTGATCTGGCCGCGCGACGGTGAACTGGCCGTTTTCCATCGCGTCACCCAGAACACCCACGCGCCATTTGCACCGCCGAAAACCATAGCCCTGGCACTCGACATCAACGGCACGGACTGGTGGTATCGGCGCGATAGCACCGGCGAGGGGCTAGACCAAAGTAATCTGGTGTACCGCAAATTGGAACGCATTCACGACATCAACGCAGATGGACACCCCGATTTAGTCGTGCGCCACACCAAAAGCCAGGGGGTACTCGAGCGAGTGAATGACTACGAAATTTACTACGGCGTCGCCCCAAACGCGGGCAGCGACACGCAATTCCCCACCAAGCCCGACACCACCATTCGCGCCGAGGGCACCCTGACCGACTTTCAAATCGTGGACCTAGAAAACGATCAGCGCGCCGAGGTGATGCTGTCGGGATTTAACATTGGCCTGACACAAATAATCGGCGCGCTGCTATCGGGCAGTGTGGATCAACAGGTGTACGTGTTTGCGCTGGATGAGGCGGATCAATTTAGCGGCAAGCCCCACACCAAAGAAGAAGTGCAACTAAAGTTCAGCCTGAGCTCGGGCCGCTCTGGCAGTGCCGTCAGCCTGCTCGCCGATATTGACGGCGACGGGCAGCAAGACCTGGTGCTGTCCAAAGGCAGTAAAGCCCTACATATCTACCCCGGGCAGGCCAATCCCTCGCGCTTTGGCCAGCGCCCTGTCCGGCTGAAGACTGCCCTTCCCGAGGACGGCAGCCAGGTACGCGCAGCGGACTTGAATCGCGACGGCCGCACAGACTTAGTGTTCCACCACGGTAAGCTCGATGACCCTGCGCTGGCGCAAGTACTCAAGGTACTTTTGTCCGCCCCATAATCCCCGTGGAGCCACAGAGAAACGCAATTGTAATAATTATTTAGAATATAAAGAAAACTGCTGAAAAAGCAGCAGAATCAGAGTGCTTGGCTAAACTGTCAGTGTCCACACTGCTTTTGAGGCGCGTTCACTCGCTATGCCCGTTTCCCGCACCCCATCACGCCACGCCTGGGTCAAGCCTTGGGGCTTAACGCTGTTTTTTGCCGCTCTATGCTGGGGCGGGAATTACACTTCTCTGCCACTGCTGTTCGGTGTGGATTTTATCTTTGGCTCCATTGCCAGCTTTTTGGCCCTAGCCCTGGTGGGTCCCCGCGCGGCGGTGCTAGTGGCCCTGGTGGGCTCAAGCTACACTTGGTTACTGTGGAACCACCCCTATGCCATTGTCATATTCACCGCCGAGGTACTGTGCGTCAGTGTGTTTTATCACCTGCGCCCTTCGATCAATGTGGTATATGCCGATATTGCCTATTGGCTCTGCGTGGGCATCCCGCTGGTGGTATTTTTCTACACTGTATTTTTAGGTATTGACCTGAGTCAGGCGCTGTTTATCGGCATTAAACAAACCATGAATGCCGTCTCCAATATATTGTGTGCAAACCTGATCATTCTGCTGCTGCGAGTTTCCTGGCCCAAGAGCCTCGCGGGTCGAGATTTTCTGCCGTTAAGCATCAAAAATCTGATGTTTAACCTGATTCTAGCCATTACCCTGATTGCCGGCGCTACGCCAATTATTCTCGGCAGTACACGCCTGGCCGAGGTGCTCGAAGCAGACGTGGCGCAGACACTGCAGGCGCACGCAAATCACTTGTTGCCACGGCTGGCGCCCCCGAGTAGCGATTCCGCCGTCAGGGCGTATTTGCGGCAACTGCCCCTGCGCAAAGGCAGTTTCATCGCGCTGGACAATCGCAACGGCACCGAAATAACGCACGGCCCTATGCCACCATTGAATCAATTTGAGTTGCGCAACCAGGTCACGGAACAGTTTTCTCTGTGGATCGACACGCGCCCAAGTTCGGCACTCCAGCGCTGGAACAACGGTATCTACCTCTACCAACACCAGCTCGACCAGTGGACCATCACCGTCGGACAGCCTGCCGCCCCCTTGGTAAATAAGCTGCAACTAGAAAAACGCAATGACTTTATCCTGCTGAATATTCTATTGATTTTGGCCATCGCCATTGCGCACTTAATCAGTCGCACCGTTGCCAAGCCTTTGTCAGATTTGCAAAAGCTCAGTCAGGCCATTGGCTCGACCCACGCGCAACAAACGCTCAATGACTATCACGCCAGCCCTGTCCGTGAATACCAGTCGCTGTTAGATGCATTTGCACAAATGTCGCAGCGCCTGGACACCACCCTGAACGAGCTGCGCGAAGCCAAAGACACTTTGGAGCAGCGCGTTGAAGCGCGTACCCGCGACATTCAGCGCCTGTCGCTGGTGGCTAGCACCACCAATAACGGCGTCGCCATTTTAAACAATGACCGCTGTATCGTCTGGAGCAACCCCGCCCTGCACAACCTACTGGTGCAAACAACTCAACATGTATGGGGTCGCCCTTTTACATCACTGCTGCGCTGCCGGGAGCCCAGCCAAGCGCAAGCACTGGAAGAAGCCATTGCCCAGGAACGCAACTTTCACCTGCAATTGAGTGTAACCAACGACACCCACAAGCAGCTATGGATTGAATTGGAGTGGATTCGCACCACCGAGGAGGAACATGGGCACCAAGGGTACATCGTAATAATCGCGGACATTACAACGGAGAAACGCGTCAAAGAGGAACTGACGGTATACGCAACTCGACTGGAAAATAACAATATCGATTTAGACCGGGCGCGCAAGGCGGCATTGGAAGCGGCGCGCATTAAATCGGAGTTTTTAGCCAGCATGAGTCACGAAATCCGCACACCGCTCAATGGCGTAGTCGGCATGCTGGGCCTACTGTCGCGTACCGAGCAAAATGACCAACAGACTCACTACACCAATTTAGCGCTACACAGTGCTGAATCCCTACTCAATATTATCAATGAGATTTTAGATTTCTCTAAGATCGAAGCCGGCCAACTAAGCATAGAAAAAATTGATTTTGACCTTCTGAAATTAATATCAGAATTTTCCGAAACCCATGCCCTGCGCGCACAGGAGAAGGGCGTGGAGCTCTATCTGGACGCCACCCAAGTCGCGCTGACAAACCTAAACAGCGATCCAAGCCGATTACTGCAAATTTTAAACAATCTGACTGGCAATGCCATAAAGTTTACCGAACAAGGGCGAGTTCACCTGAGCCTCAGCAGCTGGCAGGATGAACAAAAAACCGTGTGGCTCAGACTCAGCGTAGAAGATACTGGTATTGGTATTGAACCCACCTCGCTACCGCACCTATTTGACGCCTTCACCCAAGCAGACGCATCCACTACTCGAAAATATGGCGGCACCGGCCTGGGATTGGCGATCACCAAACAGCTTTGCGAGCTGCTGGACGGGGAGCTTACGGTCGCCAGCCAACCAGGCGAAGGCAGCACCTTTACCGCCACGCTGCCTGTAGCCCTCGCATCAACACCCCAAACCAGTGCGCCCTGGCCGAAACTCACGCCTACGGCCATCGTTGTTATGGATCGCAACACCTTTAGACGCGAATTGACGCTTAAATACCTTGCAAAATGCCAGGCCAACGCTCAATGGATTGACGATTACTCGCAGTTAGTGCAGAGCAAACCCAAATGGATACTTACCTGCGCCGAAATGCTGGCTGAACTTCAAGCCTTTGTAGCAGATCATGATCAGTTACAAAGTTGCCAACGATTGGTCTTGTGCACTCACTCAGAGCGAACAAACCTGATGAAGAAGGGTCACTGGATCAATTGTATGCATCTGCCCAGCCCTATCACACCTGCCAATCTACACTTATTGGCGCAACTGCATGGCGGCAGGGAGCGTACGCAACATCCAGTACCCATTAAAAAAACACAAACCATAGGCCGCTTATTGCTGGTGGAAGATAATCATATCAATCAAGAATTGGCGCGATCATTACTCAGTGACATGGGCTACCACGTGGGTATTGCCGGCAACGGTGCAGAGGCTCTCGATCAACTGATCGACACGCCAAAACAAGATGCCTATCAACTGATACTCATGGACTGCCAAATGCCGGAGATGGATGGCTACACAGCCACAAAGCTCATTCGGGCCGGGAAAGCCGGAAAAAGTAATCGCAACCTGCCCATAATTGCAATGACCGCAAATGCCATGAGCGGTGACAAAGAAAAATGCTTGTTGGCTGGCATGAATGATTACCTGACCAAACCACTCGATTTTGACTTGGTTGAAAAAGTGCTTGGCCAATGGATTAATGGGGAAACCAGCACGCCCGCTGATGCCGAGGTTGGTGCCAAGCCTCAAAACGCAGTCGCCCACGAATCTATCGTCTGGGATTTTGAAGATGCATTAAAGCGCGTTCGTCAACGCGAAGACCGGCTGCGAACACTGGTTGAACTTTTTCTGCGGGATATGCCCGCTCGCTGTGAAAAGATAGATCAGTATGTGAGTGCAAACGACATTGATCGCGTAGGCAAGATTGCCCACGAAATTAAAGGTGTTGCGGGCAATATCAGTGCCCGCTCGCTGTATGAATGCGCAAAAAAGCTGGAGCAATCTTGTAAAGACAATCACGTCAGCACACAGCTGCACCAAGCGCTGCACGACGAAATGGCAGCGGTAACCAAGCGCTTTGGTCAGTACCTAAAGCGCTCGGCCGAATCTCAGTAGGCTTTACCAACGGCCTTAAGCTTCCGCCCCAACGCAATTAACAGGCGGCACGAACCGCATAACGGCACGCTTTGCCATTTTTCGCATAGCGTTTTAATTAACAAACCACGCAGTTTCGACCGGCTGCCTTAGCCGCGTACAAGTGTTTATCCGCCAGCGACAATAGCAGATCTGCACTCTGTCCCGGTGCAATCTCCACCACCCCAAAACTGAGCGTCAATGGCTCATGCAAATCATCTATGGGCCAATGCACCATGCCTTCGCGCAAGTCTTCAACACGGTGCATACCCTGGGATAAGCTTAGCTCCGGCATCAGCAGTAAAAACTCTTCACCGCCCCAGCGCACAATGACATCTTCATTGCGCGTTGATTGCGCCAGGTACTGCGTCACGGCCTGTAGCACCTGATCACCTGTGTCGTGCCCATACACATCATTCACGCGCTTAAAGTGGTCTATGTCTGCAAGTACCAGGCAGCCCCCTTCAAACGCTGCATCAAATTGACCCCGTTTAATGCAGTGCTCACTGATAAAGCGCCGATTTGGCAAACCGGTCAGGGCATCGGTAACAGCCGCCGTTTGGACCTTGGCATGAAGCGCCTGCACCCGCCCGCGAGAAGTCACATGAACCAATTCACTGCCCAAACAGGCAATCATCAAACAAACCAGAGTGGCCATGAACCGCACAGTGGTATCGCTGTTGTATTCGGTGGCCAGCAAACCGCTAATGGGTACCCAAAAGATGACACTGCACACCAGCAGTAATAGGATGGAGAGAAATAATCCGGCGCGAAAGCCCGTGATAAAAATAATAATGGCAGTGGTGGGATAGACCCACAGTAATCCGGTATTGCCCACACCGCCGGTAGCCACCAGAATGGCATCTAAAAAAATCACACAGCCGGCCAACACCACAGCACTGGCCTGATAGTTTTGCTGCACATGTAACCACACCATGTTCAGCACGCCGACCATCGCCACCCCCACCAGCAGCACCGACAACCACAACAAACCGTGCATCATGCTGATGGAGCCAAAGCCTAACAACATAACCACGCCCACAAAGCTCAGCAGCTGAAACAATTGCACTCTGCGGTGTTGTTCCAACTGTTGTAGCGCCTGTTCACCGTTGGTGCGACTCTCTGCTTTGCCCGTGCCTTGCATAGAAAACCCTCTAAGGTGTTCAGTGTAGCAGCGATGATCAGCCCGCGAGACTCACCAACTTCCACAGGCCAAGGCCCGATACACAGAGCACTACCGCCAGGCCTAATAGATTGGCCAATACACCGTTGACCTGTGCGCCCAAGAGCGAGCGCCGGTTCATCAGATACAACAAAAAAATCGCCACAATAGGCAGTAAAAAGCCGTTAAATGCCTGCGCAAATAATATCGCCGCCAGCGGCTTGGTACCCACTGCCGAAAAGAATGTGCCCACCAGCACCACCGCCAAGCTGATGCGCACTTGCCATAGGCGACGCCCTTCAGGCGGCAGCGCAAAGGCACCGGTAACCGCGTAACCCGCCGCCATTGGCGCGGCAATGGCGCTGGTTAGGCCTGCTGCAAACAGGCCGGCGCCATAACAGTAGCGCGCGCTATCACCCAGTAGCGGCGTTAATTGTTGCGCCATATTGTCCGGTGAAAAGGCGACCCCGGTCTGATAAAACGCCGACGCTGCGGTTGCCAATATAGCCAGGGTAATCAGACCACCCAGGGAGATCGATAATCCAGTGTCCCAGCGCGCCTGCCTCAACGACTGCGCGAGGGGGATATCAGCCGACCACTTTTGGTTCACGCTCGCCGCGTGCAAGAATAAGTTGTACGGCACCACAGTTGTGCCGATCAGTGCCAGTGTAATTAGCAGACTGCCCTCGGGGAGCCTGGGTTTCAATACGCTGCTAAGCATCGCCTGCCAATCTGGCTGCACCATTACCAGCGTGGCCAAAAAAACCCCGCTCATGAGAAGCACCAAACACACCAGTACCCTCTCCAATAGGCGATAGCGATTCACTACCAGCAGCGCGGCAGCCAGACCGCCAATGAACAGTGACCAAACCAATTGGCTGCCGCCCAACATGGCCGACAATCCCAGGGCTGCGCCGGTGATATTACCCGCTTCATAGGCCGCGTTGCCCACCCCAATCGCACCCAACACCAGCACCAGCGAGGGCCAAACAAGCCAGCGTGGCCGCAGGTGATGCCGCAGAGCTTCCGCCAGGCCAGCGCGGGTCACTAAGCCCATACGCGCGGCCATTTCCTGCAATACGGCCGTGGCCAACACCGAAAATAGCAGCGCCCACAGCAGCGCAAAACCAAAATTTGCGCCCGCTTGACTGGCTGTGGCCAGCGTGCCAGGCCCGATAAATGCCGCGGCCACCAGTAGACCTGGACCAAACGTCAGCTTTTTCATCGCTCTGCTCTCTTTATGTCGTGCTTCTTATTTTTGCGGTGCAGCCATTTACTTATGTGACTCACTACACCCGCTCGCCAGATCTGTTAACGACTAATCATTGGGATTTTTGAGCCAGCGCCCGCTTGGTTTTCGCAGTGGGCAGCGCGGCTAGCGGGTCGTCGGGCCAGGGGTGCCTGGGGTAGCGACCTTTCATTTCTTTTTTTACATCCTGGTAGGCACCGCCCCAGAAGCCGGCCAAATCCTGCGTGATTTGCAGCGGCCGGCGCGCCGGCGACAGTAAATGAATCATTACCGGCAATTGGCCGTTAAGCAAGCGAGGCGTGTCCGTGCAGCCAAACATTTCTTGCAGCTTCACAGCCAAAACCGGCGGGTTGGCGCTGTAGTCTAGGGCTATGGATTGACCGGAGGGCACTGCCAAGTGAGTCGGCAACAGCTGAGCCAAGGCAGTCTGCTGCTCCCAGCTCAGCAGATTCTCGATCAGCGTGCGCGTGGGCAGTTGTTTAAAATCCTGCAGACTGTGAATGTCGTGTAAATAGGGGCCAAGCCAAGTATCCAAACTCGCCAACAGCGCGGCATCCGACACATCAGGCCAGCCGCTTTGGTATTGCCGCACAAGCTGTAGGCGCTGGCGCAACGCCTCGGCGGGGGCCCAGTCTAGGAGCGACAAACCCCGACTGCGCACCAATCCCAGCAGCGCCTGCTTTTTTTCATCGCCCTGGGGCATTGGCAGCGCGACACTTTTCAACACCAGGCTCCCCAGATAGTGTCGGCGCTCGGCCAGCCATCGGTTGCGCGCATCGTCCCAGCCGACGCAGGTTTCCTCGCGCGTGTATTGCGCCAACTCAGAACTCAACAATTCGGCGTTCAGCGGCGCAGCTAAATAGATAGTATCTTGCCCCTGTTGCAGGCCGCCCACACTGGCTACAGCTAACCACGAGTGTTTACGCAAGTTGTCGGTATCGCGCAGCACTGCCGTGCGGCCATTGGCTAGCCGGTAGTGCAGGCCGTTAGCGCTGCGCTGCTGCGCAATTCTGTCGGGATAGGCGAGCGCCAAAAAAAGTCCCGTTTCATCGTCGCTACTCAGACTGATGGCCTTGGCATCGATGGTCAGACGCTGGCAGGCGCGCGCAAACTGCTGCGCCAACTGCGCACGTCGGTCGCGCCGCTGAGACACTAAGCGCAGGCCCACATCGGCGCTCGGCGCCTGCTGTAGGGGATCGCGCTCGCTTAACAGCGCCGCCACTTGGGCGGCGGCAGCTACTCGCTGCCAGGCACAGGCATGCACTAGCATGTGCGCCAGGCGCGGATGCATAGGCAACTGCGCCATGGCCTCCCCGTGGGACGTCAACAACCACTGGCCACCTTTGCATTCGGCCGCTTTCAGCAACTGCAACAATGTGAGCGCCTGTGCCCAAGCCCCCGGTGGCGGCGGAGTTAGCCACGCCAATTCGCCGGGGTCATCAATACCCCACTGCAGGAGCTGCAGCGCCAAAGGCGCCAAGTCGGCCTGCTCAATCTCCGCCGGACTGTAGGCAGACAGCCCCTGCTGCTGGCTCTCACTCCACAGACGGTAGCAACTGCCTGGCCCCAATCGCCCGGCACGACCGGCGCGCTGTTCGCTGGAAGCTCGCGAAATTCGCTGGGTGTGCAAGCGCGTCATGCCCGAGGTGGGATCGAATTTCGGCACCCGGCAGAGGCCGGCGTCGACCACCGCCGCAATGCCTTCCAGGGTCAAACTGGTTTCCGCAATGTTGGTGGCCAATACCACCTTGCGGCGCCCGGCAGGCGGCGCGTCGATGGCGGCGCGCTGCTGCTCCAAGCTCAGGTCGCCATACAAAGGCGCCAGTATCACATCCGCCGGTAAGGCACCCGCGAGCCGCTCGGCCAAGCGCCGAATTTCGCCGGCGCCGGGTAAAAACACCAGCAGGCTGCCCGCCTGTTCCGCCAACACCTGTTGCAAACACTGCTGCACTCGCGCCAACAAATCTTGGTCGGCGCGCCAGGGCTCGCCGTAATGCACCGTCACCGGGTGACTGCGGCCCTGGCTTTGTACGATGGGGGCATTGTGCATCAACTGCGCAATGGCCTGTCCATCCAGGGTGGCGGACATCACCAGCAATTTCAGCGGTCGCTCGCGCAGATCGCCATAGAGTTCGCGCCCCTGCAACGCCAGTGCCAGACCCAAGTCGCCATCCAGGCTGCGCTCGTGGAATTCATCGAAAATAACCAGCCCGTAATCCGTCAGCGCCGGGTCCTCTTGCAGCATACGGGTCAGGATGCCCTCTGTGACCACCTCTATCCGAGTGCGCGCGCTGATTTTCGACGCCAGCCGAACCCGATAGCCAACCTGCTCGCCGGGCGACTCCCCCAACAGATCGGCCATGCGGGCGCAGGCGGCCCGCGCCGCCAGGCGGCGGGGTTCGAGCAGTAGAATTTTTTGTCCCGCAAGCCAGGGCTCAGATAGTAATGCCAATGGGACGCAAGTAGTTTTGCCGGCGCCTGGAGGCGCTTCAAGAACACAACAATCCGTGTCGGCCAGGGGGGCCAGTAGCTCGGGTAACACCGCGTGAATGGGCAAAGCAGTCATGGGCGCAAGGGATTGACAAGGGAGCGCCAGTGTACCGGAAATAGCCAGGGCGCCAAAGTCACAAGCACCCTGGCACAGCCCTCGCGGGGCCCACGCGCTGTTGATGGTGGCTAGGTTGCGCCGGCAACAGTTACGCCGTGCCGCTTAGCAGGCACGCCTGCATAGTGACCACGCAGTGAGCTTGTGCCTCACTCACAGCTAGCGCGCGGTGCCGCTGGCTGTGGCGCAACCTGCCCGGCCAGCGGCATATTTACCTCCGGATTAGTTGGCGTACCACATGCGTGCGGCCCTAGCGGGAATGCGAACCCATTTCACACCGCTGTCGATGGAAAAGGTTTCGCCGCTAAAGGTGTCGCGGTAAGTGCGATACCAATAAAATTTGCCGTGGGTGTTGAGTTTTATCCAGCGCTCCTCGCCACATTTATTGATACCCACGACGCCTTCCTTGCCGCGCTGAAAGGCCAGCACGCATTGGTCTGCCCAGACGGTTTCCTGGCCCTGTCCCCGCACCCGGTTGTGGAAAAACACCATCGACTTTATATCCGATTGCTTGTAGTCATCTACCCAGCGGTTGTTATCGGTGCCAGTCTTGTCACTGAACACCATAGGTGCGCCGTCTCTGCGACCCAGCACATAGGCATAGGCCAGGTGCTCGTCGGTGGGGTTCATAATCAGGTAGCGAAAGCCGCCGTTGGTAGGTATGTCGTGCGTAATGGGCATGGTCACCGCGCGGTATCCAGGCAGGGCATTGCCGCTGGCCTCGGGATTCTCCAGCGACGACATCCAACCGCTGGGGCTCAGCGCATCGCGCATGGCGTTTAACAAAGGAAAATCATAGGCATCGTGATCGGTGCCGTTGAGGTAAGGTCCCAAAAAGTTCTGGTACTCGCTGGTATTGGCTCCGCCCCCGGTAATCACTTCGCCAAACACGTGCATGCCGTTTTTAATACTGCTGGTGAAAATCTGATTGATGTGCCAGTTGGTCATGTGTTTCGCAGCGTCCACGCGAAACCCCTTCACACCTAAATTTTTCAACGCCTGTAAATAGCTGCGCTGTTGATCGATCACATAGCTGCTGGGGTTTAAATCCGGTAAGCCGCGATCCGGCGAGGGCCCGCACAGGCGCCAATTCTGTACCTGCCACACGTTGTTGTAGTCGTTTATACATTTGGCCTCGTGGAAATCCCAGGGACTCAGCAGGCCATTATCCAAATTGCCAAAAAGCTTTTGATTGTTCCAATAGCTGCGCCGGCTGGCGTAGTCGCTTAACGCGGCATCGCCCGGAAAATCCGTGGCGCCGTTGCGCTCGTTGGCCATGTGATTGAGTACGATATCCGCATACACCACTACACCTTTGGCATTCAGGGCGTCGATCATGGCCTTGAAGGTTTGCTTATTGCCCAGGCAGTGATCTATAACCCGCCAGTCCTGAGGCTGATAGCGCTGGTACCAGGCGCAGCCCGAGGACTTTAGCGGCGGCGCCACTAACACCGCTTTATAGCCAATATTGGCGATTTCCGTGGCTTTGTTTTTTACATCGGAATACGACCAGTTAAACGCATGCAGGATAACGTCGGCTTGGGCGAATATGGGCAGCAGGCACAAAGCCACCACTGCACCGGATTGGGCGCACCGCTTGGCTGCGCGAACGAACTCATTGCACTTCATTATTATTCTCCTTATTGGGGTTAGAACAGTGTGTAACCGCAGCCGAGTTAATGTGACAGTTATACGTCAGGCAATAGGTATGCATACGTATTCACTGTGAAAAACCGGATTAGGAGGCGATAACTCGCTGAATTTGCTGCGCATTTTAAATGCGCTTAAAAGTGCGACAGCCTTCGCAAGTCAATCGATTGCGGGCCGAGCGCGCAAGCTGTGCACGCGCGCTCGGGTTCAAGTGGTACGTCGGTCTACGGCTGAAAAAAATGCGCAGCCTGCGAACCCAGCACCGGCGGGTGAGCTGTTACTCGGTGGTATTCAGTGCCGCTTCTAGCAGCGTCATTTGGGCGGGAAAGCGCCAGGGGTAATCCTTTAACTGTGCCGCCTTAAGCCAATGCACAGAGCGCACCTCTATGGAAAACGGCCGTGGAGCCAAAGGCCATTCAGCGCCAGCGTTTTGCCCCGCCGGCGCACTGTCGACCAGCGCGCAATGAAATAGATGAAAACCGTTGTCGAAGCGCTGATACAACGCCTGCACCGCAACGGGATAACCGGTTTCCTCCCAGGTTTCGCGATGGGCCGTACACTGGGCAGTTTCGCGGGCAATGGCAGTGCCACCGGGCAGCGCCATGCGGCCATCCCAGGCGCGGATCACCAACACCCGCCCTCGCACTATCGTCAAGCACCCGGCATCGGCCAAGGGTAAAGGTGCACCCTGCCATTGGCAGGGCGGTGGAGTTGCGCGCGGAAATAGCACGTGCGACAGTGCCGCAACCACCACCGTTGCTGCGGCCACCATTAAGACTAATCGGCGCAGCAGGATTAATGCGCCGCTTGAGGCATGAGGGGATTGCACTGTTTAATCACCACCTTCCCCTCCAGTAAATTACCCTTGGCGTACTCGTAGAAATAACAAGTATTTGTGGCTGGATCATAGTTTTCCACCCACAAATTGTCGTCCTTCCAGGTGGTGGCGATGTGCCGCTGCCCCTTGGGAATGGTAATCGTCATAACGCCGCCGAAACGCTTCACAAAGACCTGTTCAAAATGAAAATAATAGGCGCCCCAACCCACCAGCAAAATACTGCCAGCCACCAAGACCGCCGCTTTCCACATGCCGCGTCCGCCAAATAGGTAGAGCACGCCCACGGCTGCGGCAAAGAACAAAAACCAATAGGTGTAGGTAATCACGATACCTCCTCGCGAAGCACTGGGTTGTGTGGGCCAGAGTGTAGCGCATTGGCCCCTGTACAGCCCCATTATCCACCTGCGCGATCTGTGCGCGGGCATTTATCGGTCTCTGGCGGCAATGACTCGGTGAACTACGACGCCACGAAAGTGCCTGAGAGCACACAGCTCAGGCAACTGGCGCGGCGGCCGTAAACTGCCAACCCTGCGCGCGAAAAAACGCGCGTGCATCGGCAGCCTGGGATTGCGGCAAGGCGATGGTATATCGACATAAATCGCCATACTTCACGGCCTGCATTTGCCCTTGACGCAGTGCCAGCCAATGGCGCAGAGGTTGCTCCGCAGAAAAATCAGCCGCCACCACCCCTTGCAACAGCGGGATAACCGCGCGACATGGGCACTGTTCAATAGCCAGTTGCGCCGACTGACTGTAAGCGCGCACCAAACCACCCGCACCCAACTTCACGCCGCCAAAATAGCGAATGGTTATCAGCATGATGTCGCCCAATTGTTTGTGCTGCAACACATTGAGCATGGGCTTGCCTGCGGTTCCGCTTGGCTCGCCGTCGTCTGAACAGGCCACGCTCGTTGGCGAAAAGGGGTTGCCAATGACATAGGCCCAGCAGTGGTGGCGCGCATCGGGGTAATCTCGCCTGGCTTGATCCAGCGCCGCGACGACAGCCTCTTTGTCGGCAACGGGCAAAACGCGAGTAATAAATTGGCTTTTTTTGATGGCCAAGGTCACTTCCGCAGCCTGCGCCGGCACGGTGTATTCGTCGCTCATAGCAATGGTGCTGAGGCGCGTTGCAACAACAGCGTCGCTAATTGCTCGATGCGCGCATTGGTTAATTGTCGGTAATCGAAGTAGGGGCTCACCACCCAGGGGTTGTGCGCGTGCACCGCAAAGTGCGCGTCCAGCCATTGCCATTGTGAATTTATGTCCAACTGCAGCGCCCAGGTTTTGCCGGCGATAACTGTCAAGCCGCTGCGCAACATTGGCGGTGTAAATAGCAGGCATTGATGGCTGTGCGCCTGCAGTAATTCGGCGTCGCGAAATTCTTGCCAACGGTGGTAGTGCCCGCGCACCCAATGGGGTTGGCGCTGATGTAAGGACCACACCAATTTGGCATACACATTAAACACTTTGCGCCAGTGGTTGCCGCTATTGCGAACGATATGATCCAGCTCGCCGGTGGCCAACGGCTGTATTTGCGTCAACGCCTGATAGTGCGGCGCGGGCGGCCTATTTGCCAGGCATACGGTGAGCCTGGCAGCGCTATGGCCCAAACCGGCGGGTGAATTATCCGGCGGCATAGTCACTCCTTACGCTGTGCCAAAATTAAATAATTGCGCGGTGTCGTGGCGTAATCACAAAAGGGTAGTATCTGTACTGCCTTCCCCCGCTCTTGTAAAAATAGCGCGCGATCCAACACCAACCACAACTCCAACGGCCGGCGAAAAACTTTGGCCACCAATTCCATGCGCCTTACTCGCTGAGCGCGCAGACGCCCGCGCTGCAACCACGCAGTAGAATCCAGACTGGGTTTTAGTGGCAGTTGTTTTTGCGCCGCTGCCCAGGCCATGAACTGCTCGAAGGCACCCGTTAGCAGCGACTTTGGCAATGTGGGCAAGGGTAAGTAATCAGTGCACTGGCGCGCGGCGCGCTGCCACTCGTCAAAGGCCATACGCCAATGCAGTTCGGTATCGCGCAGCCGCACTGCCCGCATGCCGCCGGTCACCGTTGCCTGCAGCGCGAAGCTGAGATCGGCTCGATCAAGAGTCAATGCCGATCCCTGAGCAAGAGCGCTCATGGGCCGATAGTCGCTGCCAGGCTGCAAATGATAACAACAGGGGGCCAGCGCCAATTGCCGCCCGCCCCGCTCGGCCCAGAGCTGCAACAACTGGCGATGTAAATCGCCGCAGGCGTGCAGCGCCACGCTGGTGTCGCATTGAGGAAATGCCGAGGGCGCCATGGCCATGACATCCACTTCCATAAACTGCTGATCAAATCCCCATTGTCTGGCCTGCTGTCGTCCTTGGGAGCATAAGGCCGCCTGCCACTCACAACTGTGCACAGGGCCAAACCCCTGGCTGGCCAGCAACCGGCCCAAGTGCCCTTTGCCCGCACACCACTCCAGTACCGAGCCCCGCGCTATTTGCGACCGGGCCAGCAGCTGACCGACAAAGTGCGTAATTTGCGACCATTTGCGACCGGGCACGCCCTGTCCCAGCCGCGGGTTTGGCGCGCAGGCTGCGTGCGATTGAGACTCAAAAGTTTTAAGCAACGCCTGCAGTTGCAGGCCCGCAGGCAACCAGGGCGCAAGTGCTGCAGCCAAGGCCTCAGCGTCGCCGTCGAGCGCCCAAAGCGCTTGATCGTCGAGGTCATTCAGCCACTGGCGAAGCTTGGCGTCCTCCCAGGGGTAGTCGGCCCGATGAAAGGGTCTGAATTGCCACCAGTGGCGGTGTTGCCAAAGGAGCCTATCCAGCTGTTGAAAACATTCGATGAGCACAGGGAATCTCAGCGCAAAGACCGCCATTCTAACAGGCCGCTAACAATCTATCTGCGTCGCGCCGGCGCCAGCGAAAAAAGCGGGCCGAGGCCCGCTAAAGGTGTGCAAAAGGACAATGTGTGATCGACTGCCCCGGGCGAGCGTATCCCCGCCGGTGGCCTATAACACCGACGGAGCACCCAAGGCTGATCAACGGCGCCTTCCTGGCGTACTGCTCCTGTCAAGCTCGCTATACTGCGATTCCATCGAAACAATGCGGTCGCAGTGAGCAGCAGTTGCTCACTGCGCCTTGGCCTTACTTACAGATCCCACTTAACACCCAAACTCAGCGTCCGATCGGCCACCTCTTCCAGAATGGTGGAACCACCCTGGGTGAGTGTGCGCTCTTCGTTGAGTAGGTTGGTCAGACGCAGCCGCACGCTCAAGTTTTCCAGCGGATAAAACGCGTAATTCAAATCCAGTGAATGAAACGGATCTTCATAGGCATCATCGGCGCCGTCGCGCGCGGCAAAGGCAATGCGCGAACCGAAGTAGTTGTACGCAAGCGTGGCGCTGTGCATGCCGTCGGGCGAGTCGAAGCCCAGTTGAATATTAGCCACCTCCTTCGAGTGGCCAGTCATGCGCCGCTCGTTGTGGGTCAGGCCAATATCTTGGTTGGTAATGGTAATTTCCGAGTCGCTGAGCGTCAGATTGCCCGACAGGAACAAACCGTCAAGCGCTTCGTCCAGCCCCCACAACCACTCCATTTCCATACCGATAAGCGACGCTTTTTCGGCGTTTACAAAGGTCAATACCACGTTATCGTCTGAACCTGGCGCGCGCACGGTTTCAATGGGCTGATCGATATCCTTGTAAAAGGCCGACAGGGTAAAACTGTTGCCGCTATCAAAAAACCACTCGGCCCGGGCGTCGTAGTTTTGCAAGTCCGACGTTTCCAGATAGGGATTACCCACCACGCGGTAGTCGGTCACTGGGTCGATGTACTGAACCACGGCCACTTCCCGCAAATCCGGTCGCACCGTTGTACCGCCGTAACCCAAGCGAAACTGGAACTGCTCGGCCCAGAAATCCTGCAGCATGTAAGTCATCGACAAAGACGGGTAGTTCTTTGTTTCGTTGACCACAATGTCTTCCAGCTCATCGTTATCGACGCGCATTTGGTTATTGAAATCCAAGGTGTCGATTGGCAGCGCAACCTGTTTAAAGTCCTCGCGACGCAAGCCGCCGGAGATACGCCAGGTTTGATTCAACGTCACGTCTGCTTTTCCGTACCAGGCATCCAGTGTTTGCGCCGCGAGGTACGACTCGGCTTCCGCAGAGCCCAGTGAAGCGATAAAGCCATTATCCCTGTCGGTCAGAGCATCGCCGCCAAACACTTCACCCGGCGTGCCTCTGAGCGCCTCGGAACGGGCGTTGGAGGTATCGATATTGACCGTCGTACCCAGGTAGCTGCGGTCTTTGCGCGAACCGTCGTAACCGCCGCTGAGTGCCAGATCGTAATTGCTACCCGAGATTGGCAGGAGTAGATCCCAGCCATAACTTTCGACATTGTCTTCCAGGTTAGTAAAGCGAAACACCGCCGCTGTCGACAGATCTTCTACCCGTGTCGATACCAATTCGCCTGTGTTCAGGTCGATGGTATCTAATCCCTCTACCGACACTTCATTGGGCTTATCGGTGGTTGCTTGCGAGTCGCTGTAATACCAATTAAAGGACAGGTCATCAGCCCAGCGGAATGGCAACTCGTAAATCAACTCGTTAAAGGTGGATACCAGTTTGTGCTCGCCCTTGGCCTGATTGGTTTTTAGCTCCCGCTCTTCATAGCGCAAATCGTAAGTGACATAGCGATTGCCGCTGTCTACTTCGGCATTGTTGGCATTGAAGCCTCGGGTAATGCTCGCTTCGTCTTCCGTATTGCGAATAAACAGATGATTTAAATCCACCTGGTGGTCAAACCCGTAGGTTATGCCCACACTCGCATAGCCGTTGATCGCCACTTCGTCAACAGTGCGCTGGGTGTCGGAATAAATGCGATCCGGGTCGCTAGCACTGCGATTGGTCCGGTCTTTATTGCGCACTTTATTGTCGTAGGAACCCATGGCCAAAAAGCCCACATCCCAATCGTCGGCCAGATCCCATCGGTAGCCGACACCGGCCTTGATTTTTTTATCGGGGCCGTTATCTTTCGAGTGAGTGTCGATGTCGCGATTCAGCGAGGCCGCAATTTGCCGATTTACGGCCTGAGCTTCGTTAATCGTGTGAAAACCGCCGTCGTAGTTCAGGGTTTTAAAAATATTGGCCACGGAGATATCGCCACGGTAATCCTGAATTGCCTGGCCAATTTCCGCAGGTATCGCGCGGGTGCCATCGTCAACACCGTAGGCGTCATCGCCACCGCCATTGTAGCTAAGGCCGTCTTTGCCAGTGCTTTCAGAGCTCCAACCCGTGCCCACAGTAATATTAACTAACAGGTCGTCTGGCAACGCTCGCGTGCGAATGTCGACATTACCGCCGCCAAAGTTTGCTGGCATGTCAGCCGAATAGACCTTCTGAACGGCCAGCGATTCAATTACTTCGGCTGGGAAAATATCTAACGGAATCACGTTGCGCTGGAGATCCGGCGATGGCACCAGAGCACCGTTAAGCTGTGCAGAGGAATAGCGTTCACCCAGGCCGCGCACGTAAATAAACTTGTCGTCCACCAAGGTAAGACCGGGCACACGGCGCAGGGCCGAGGCTACGTTTGGATCACCCACGCGCACTATTTGCTCGTTGCTGATGATGTCGGTAACAACATCGTATTCCAGGCGTTCTGCGATCACGTCCTCAGCGCTACTGCGTTGGCGTGCAACTACGGCGACTTCTTCAAGGGGGCTGGCAATTTTAATTTCCTGGGCATCGTTTGCCACTTGCGCCGATGTCATTGGTGCGGCCGCAGCCATCACCGCTAGCGCCAATGCGTTACGCTGCCAGTGTTTTTTCATGTTCATTGTTGCTGACCTTTATTGTCACTTGATGCAGAAATGGGTTCGAACCTTAACCAATCTCAGTTCAAACCCATCCGATAAGACCGGTAGTGGGGGGCGAGGGAGCCGCCCCCGCGCCTACAGCCGGCCCAGTGCCCAACCCGCGGGGCAGGCGTCGGGAGCGGGTAAGGGACCCAAAAGCGAC